>NZ_DJTD01000014.1:0-95508 GCF_002440385.1 Sphingobacterium sp. UBA6317
AACGTTTAGGACGCAAGTGAAAATATGTATTTATTTTTAATTCAATAAAAAATAAAATTAAAATAAGAGAAGTAATAATAAATTCTCCCAAAATATTATTAATTTTCGGAAACTAACCAATGTGGAAATCGGTGAATGTTTATTTTTTTAACTAAAGAAAGGAGGCAAACAAAACAACGACAATGAGAACCGCTTGAAAAACCAAGCACAATTAAATTAATGATTCATTCACAAATCTTAAAAACTAAGTTATGTTAAAATTAACCAGTCGCTGGAACAGACTTTATGCTGTTTTGGCCGTAGTTTCCACATTTTCTATTTTTAGTTGCCAAAAAGCTTCATTAACTCCTGAGAGTCCAGAAGCACAACTGAACAAAAAAGCTGCTGTATCCGCACAGGCAGGAGCTACAATTGCAACATTAAATTGGGATCAAACCTATCAAAAGATTGATGGATTTGGTGCATTCGGAGGCCGGATTGTTCCATTCTTTGAATCCGCAAAAAGAGATAGTATTCTGGATTATTTATGGGGAGGCAGTGGATTGAAACTGAATATCCTTCGTGGAAAAGTACTTCATACCTATCCTTTTAATCAACAGACCAAGGTCGTTACCATTAAACCGGCAGGAGTTTCGATTGACGTAAACCCCAACAGTGCGACTTATCAGAATTTGACAGCAGATGAAAAAGAACAGCTTGGACAGGTCTGGATCATCAAGAAAGCAAAAGAAAGATTCCAAGTTCCCTTCGTTATGGCAAGTACCTGGACTCCGCCCTTATACATGAAGACCAATACGAGCAGTATTTCCGCGAAATGGTTTAATGGACTTAATTTTAATACTTCTTCAACAGCTTTCGCGCGCTACCTGACTGGATTTGTAAAATCATTTCAAAATGAAGGAATTACAATCAATGCTATCTCTCCTTCAAATGAGCCTGAAAATGTCTTTTCAGACTGGGATGCTTCTTATTGGGACGCTTCGCATTTGGGACAATTTATTACCAACAATCTCCGTCCAGAATTAAACGGCGCTGGTCTACAATCCACCAAGATTATATCTTCCGAAAATGCGGCCTGGGGAACTGCCGATAATTTCCTCTCAGGCATGGACAGAAGCAATGTCGACATCCTTGCGGGGCACGGCTACGTTGAAATAAGTGGCATCATCACTGGTCAACGTGGGTTTAACCAGAGTCCGTCCATGTGGAATTTTAGTATTGGTGGTAAACCAATGTGGGTAACAGAAGCGTCCGATGATGGCGGCAATTATGACAGTGGCATTGAAGGCGGCTTGAAACTGGCCGTTAATATGCACAAACTACTGGCGGATTGTAATGCCAATGCCTATGTGTTTTGGCTAGGGATGCTGGCATTTCAAAATAATGAGGCGCTTATTTGCACAAAGAGTAATGGTTCTTTGGAGTTTCCAAAAACGTATGATGTGATGGGACATTATTCCAGGTTTATCAAAGCAGGTTATATGCGTATCAATGTAGCGGTTCAAAATGGAAATGGCTTATTGATTTCGGCTTACAAAGATCGTCAATCAGGTAAGTTTGCCTTAGTTGTTACCAACACGGGTACTGCAGCTGTTCCATTGGATATCAACCTCACAGGTTTTGCAAGCGGCGCGCTGAACAATTACCAAACCACGGCAAGCAGTTCTGGCCATTGGGGTAACGTCGGAGCTGTAACACCAAACAGCTCAGGTGTCTATTCCTTAACAATACCTGCTAAAAGTATAAGCACTTTAGAAGGCAACAAACTTTAATTTGTTCATCATACTGAGGGAGCTGTCCTCCCTCAGTGTATTGTTCAAAACACATATTCTAGTTCTAAATTTTGTGCCATTGCCTATTTCCCTTTATCTTGAAAACTTAACTTTCCATAGCATCTGAAGATATGCCTTCGAAAGCATAAAAATTTGAACGACTTCTAAAAATAAGAATTTAAAGAACAAAATCCAGCTGGCTTTCGTTCTTTAAAAAATCAATTCTAAATCATTAGGAAATATAATGTTAAAAAAACAAATTGAAGAACGCACCTGTTCTTTCCGAACTAAAATATATTCCAATATCTTTGCTACCTATATTTTGGAAAAACTACTATGAAATTGCGCTACCTTACGATGCTTACTCTTGGGATATGTACTATCTCTGGATTAAAAGCACAAGAAAAATCAAATCTTATCAAACTAAATCTTTGGCCCCTATCTGTCGGAAATATTGCATTGGAGTATGAAAGATCGCTCAATGAGCACCTATCGATCAATGGAACGATAAGTTATCGTCCAAAAACCAACTTACCCTTTAAATCCCTATGGGAATCTGTTTTTGATGATGATAATAATATTTTGGGTGAAGCTAAATTAGGCGCTATTTCCATTACCCCCGAAGTACGTTTCTACCTCGGGAATAAAGAAGTGTTAAAAGGATTCTATATCGCGCCCTTTGTCAAATACGCCAATTACAGTGTACACACAAAGATTACCGTCGATGAATCAAATTATCACCGTGAAGTACCTCTATCGGGCAGCTTAGATGCTTTTACCGGTGGGGTAGCTGTCGGTAACCAATGGAAACTTGGACAAAACATCTATTTAGACTGGCGCATTGTCGGTCCCGGTTATGGCTTCAACAATGGAAAGTTCGAAGGGAAAACTCCATTAAATGCAGACGAACAACGCGAAGTAAGGAGACAACTGGATGAATTTGATAGTAATCTCATGAAAATCAAAAAAGAAGTAAATGCCGATGGCGTAACACTAAGCACTAGCGGACCGTTTGCCGGTATTCGCACCGCATTATCCATAGGCTACCGGTTTTAATTACAAGATCCTACGTTCCTCGTATCATCTTTTCCAATAAGCGCACAATGGTGCGCTTTTATCCATAGCAATCGCTAAGGATCCTTTGTGCAGTTTTCATTCCAGTTTCGGGAAGAAATAGATCAACTATTTAGTAAATACCCAAGGATTTCTATCTTTGCACAACAAATAACCAGAATATTTAACTAATTAATAACGATTATTTCGTCGCGAGGTTGGTAGCAGACTGGTTTAAACCTAATTTGATTATGTACGCCAATTTTCAAAGTCAGCTAAAGTCTACAACTAAAACCGCCATTATCTTGGTGAGCACTATGAAGGAATAACATCCCTATCGCTAGTTTTTTAAATTAGATTATGCTCACGGGCATACTTAAGCATTTATCCTATGGTTTGACATTCTGCTTTTGCCATCCCGGATTCTGGTAGTTTCAACAATCAAATCCACTTAGTCTTCTATCCGCTATTTAGAATGGCCCTTGGGAGGTGTTTCCAGAATTTTAATAAAATGTGCCTAATTTTATCTTTAATATCATTTTCTCCAAATACTCTTGCTACCTTTGTTCTTCAAATTAAATTAACATGCCAAAAGAGACAAGAACAGGGCTTTATCAGGGAATCATCGAAAAAGATGACAACGGGAATTACTTTTGTGGTCCCTACCTACTGGATTATCAGACCGTAGAAACTTACTATAAATTGGGCGATCGCGTTAGTATCAAAACCATTATCAAAAATACAAGCCGCAAGAGTATGGAAGCTTATCCGCAAAAATCAGTTAAATTTTCCTATGCGTCAGAGGATCATGGAAATGATTAAAACCCATTTAGATTGAACAATATAAATAACAAGGCCAGTTCTACAGAAATGGCCTTGTTATTTTCAAGATTGTTTTTGACGCGAGGCGAAAAACAAAGCCTCTGATTTTTGGTAAATCAAGAGGCTTCAACATAATCAAATGGATCGATTACTTTATAAAATAGGTATATTTTTTTTCAGCATAAAGAATGTACATTCAATAACTTATCTAAATGATGCATCTAAAATTCATTTTCCATAAAAGCTATTCTAAATTCACATTCTTTTTGAGCGATTCAACCCGTCGTCGCTACCATTTAGTGTAAGTGTCATTACTGATTTACGCATCAAATATAAAAAACTAGTTTAATAGCTTCCGAGCGGAGATAATTGCTTGTGCCTAATTTTCGTTGAAATAGCGATTCAGTACGATGAAATTAAAGAGCGAAGTAAGGCGATATATCTCGATAATAAAATTATATTTGCAAAAAAAACAATTAACCAAGCAATGAATAATAAATGTCTTAATTGCAATTGTGCGATAGAAACCAATTTTTGCGGCTATTGTGGACAAAAAGCTGCAACGCACAGAACACGATATTAATGCCGTAATCAATACCATTGGATTACGCAATCTAAATTATATTGGAATTAATATATAAGTATACACGAATCACTAGCCAATAAGGTCTTATGCTACAAAAACGATCAAGTTTTTTTCTACAATTTGGTATTCTATTAAATTTAATTACATGTAATTTTTGTTTTGCACAAAGACACAAATACGATAATAGACGAATAGATAGTGCAACATTTGTTGAAACTAGAACAATATTAAGCCAGTTAAGCACGGATCAATATGAGAAAAGGATATTCACCAATGAGTTCGTTACAATACCTTACCGGCTTCTCTTACCAAAAAATTTCAATTCAAAAAGAAAATATCCTGTTGTCATTACATTTCATAATTCATCTAGAATGGGTAGTGACAATGAAAACCAATTAGAACATTTGGCAAGAACCTGGATTAGAGAAGATATTTATACAAGGTTCAACTGTTTCGTTGTTGACTAGTACCGAGTCTTCAGGGCAATAGGTTGTAATTCCTCATTCGGTATCTGAGGAACATATACGGTCTGTCCTCCCCTTTCGTCGATCAACAAGGCCAATAAACTACTGATGTCGTCGATCGTGTCCAATCCTATAGGGCTGTCTACTATAGCTACATCCCGATCCGAAAGAATCTTTACGGCCTGATGGAAGCTTTCTTGAACCACTAAGATATCCCCGCGGCCATCCTGGCAGGCGCGATAGATTTCTTGAAGATCAGTGATCACTAAGCCCTTGCCCACAGCTGCTTCCAATTCTTTAAAGTAGTCCTCATTTTTTCGTACAAGCTCCTGTTTCATAAAATTCCAAGCACGGCTCTCCAACTGATGTGTTTCAATGTTGTTATAATCAATAGGCAGGTATCCGTAATAGACCGAGGGGCGATCTGCAACCTGTAAGAGCTTGCTATAGTTATCTTCTGTACAGAAAACGAGCGTGACAATCCTCTCTTCACCAATAAATCGTAAAAGCGCTTTATCAACCCGATTAAGATATTCCCTGAGAAGATCATCAAGATGTTTGGCATCACTGCTCTTATCCGGAAAAGTATTATGGAATTGATTTTCGGGAATCGGGAACTCTTCGCTACTGATATCCTCAACAATACGACCATTGGTGGCTCGAAAAAGGTGGACACCGCTTTGCGAAAGGAGCATCACAAGATAACTGGTTTGACGGCCAATCTCCTTCACCAACGGGCGTACTGCAAATGTATTGCTGATATGGACTCCTTCTTGGTTTGTCTCCCAAGAGGACTTGAAAACTTCACTGATGGTATCAGAAACGAAAATATGAAGACTTTCAAGATTATAATTGATATCGAGCTCCTGCTCAATTTTTTCCAATTTTTCAATCAGACCAGCAATATCTTTCTGATCATGTTTATCCAACAACCTATCAATCGCTTCTCTTTTAAAATTTTTGATTTTTATGCGGTCACTGAGATTATCAGGATGTGTTCGATGGGTATTAACAGAAATGGTTACACATAATTCATCCTGAACCCGAATAAGCGTTTGCAGAAGTTGTTTTTCGAACATTACCATAAAGAAATACGTTAAGAAGTAAATACAGTTATATGTAACAACAATTGCAGGAAGCTTCTTGTTTGGATAAAATTGAAGTGAAACAGTTTCCGAGAACTTATCTTCAAAAAACAATACATCCCCTTGACAGTTATGCTAGGTAAAAAAGCATCTACATGAAAAATATTTTTATCGCGGCGTGACAGGTTGTGTCGATCTCCAACACTCCTGTAGATACGATAAAACTGCCATTGAAGAAGTTGATTTTGATATTCTGATTGACTTTACCGCAGCGTTTATCGCAAAGGAAAATGTTCTCTTTCGAGGAATAAAAGCTAGACAATTGAGGCCTAGCTTTTATTTATAGTTGTCGAAACGGTTAATTTAAGCGGTAAACTTTGAGCTGTTTTTGCAGCTTTTTACGTACCATGTGAATTCTGGTCTTTATAGTGCCTTCTGGCATATTAAAATAGGAAGCGATTTCATGGTATTTATAACCATCTAAAAATAAACGGAAAATTTCATAATTTTCGGGCGTAAGACTGGTCATCGCTTTTTCGATGTCTTCGGCCATAAATTTATTGATCCCTTTGTTAAGTTCAGACGTATTGGTACTTTCTAAGGCAATATAATTATCCTGAATTTCCGTCACCCGCTTGGCTTTTCTATACTTATTAATATACGTATGCTTCATAATCACATATAGCCAGCTCATTAACTTCGGGTGCTGCACAAAGTTGTCTATGGACTTCAATGCCCTTATCCAGGTTTCTTGGATCAAATCTTCCTTTTCATCCGGATCAGCTGTAAATTTAGCAGCAAAATGATTAAGCAAACTTCTTTTTTCGTTGATGAGTACATTTAAATTGTAGTTGTTCATAACTTACCCTCTTTCTTTTTTCAACTGATTGTTTAAAATGGTTTTACATGAACAGAGGTAACAAGAAGGATGCTAGATTTGAAGTTCCATTTGCGCCAAAAAATAAATAGCAGCGTTGAGGGTAGAAATACGTTTTCCTATTTTATAAAGCTAATTAAGCAAAGTTTAATAGCTTTTTGACATTTATTTTAAATAATGATCAAAAAATAAGCAACTAATAAAAAAAGATAATAAGGTATTTATTTACTGCTGAAATGTTAGAAATACGTTTATTCTGCGTTTTAGCATTTTATATTCAAATGAACATTGTATACAGTTGTTGAGAAAACTGAACATCCTATTGATCGAAATACGATATAAAAGCAAACTATCACTCTTCGAAAGCTGTTCTAAATAAAAAAATCAAATTATGGGAAATCTATTGTACATCATCGCCGTTATATTGGTCATCATTTGGGCGATAAGTTTTTTTGGAGGTTACGCTACGGGGAATATCATCCACGTGTTATTGGTCATTGCCATTATTGTCGTTTTATTACGTGTCATTCGTGGTGCTGCTTAAACTGAACTCAAAAGATGAAACAAAGCCGAACATAAATTACGTTCGGCTTCGTTTGTTTTGAAGATTTACAAACTCGCTATTGATTCCATGGCAAAAAGAATAGTGTGATATTGTCGCTAAGTCTATGTTCTTCATTTGTAACTGAGGTAAGAATAATACCTTGACATTTTAATTAAGCTTTTCAAAACATCGAATGAGCGCAAACGTTTCGGTTTCCAGTTTTGTTCAAATTAAAAAGGAACGCCAGGAAGCATTTTTGCCGATCCCATTTAACGCTTTTTACGATATAAACTGAACCACTATGACACAAAACTCAGAAATCATGATTCATGCTGCCCGACTGGGCAATCTCGAAGTCTTACGTGAATTGATCAATCAGAATACCGATGTAAATACACGAGACGACAAAGGCTATACCCCATTGATCATTGCCTGTTATAACAATAAGCTGGCTGCAGCCCAATTACTATTGGAAGCTGGTGCCGATGTAAATGCACAGGATAACGGTGGAAACACAGCCCTGATGGGTGTTGCTTTTAAAGGTTATCATGATATTGCCAAATTATTAATCGGTTATGGCGCAAATTTAAACCTGCAACATGGAAACGGTGGCACCGCGCTGATGTTTGCAGCCATGTTTGGTAGAAATGAGGTACTTAAGCTTTTACTTGACAATGGTGCAAATACCAGGTTACTCGATACCCGTGGCTTGTCGGTGTTAGACCTCGCCGCGCAACAGGGAAATGATACCGCCGTCACACTGCTACAGCATTAGTATTTATTTAAATAGGATGGTCCATAAATATGCCCCAAATAGTATAAAACTTTTTGGGGCATATTTCTACATTGGATATTATTTAGATACTACGCAGGCACTTTGCGCGATTTTTCCCGCTCCCAAAACCGGTGTTGGGCAATTGCTTTAATGAATTTATCCACTAAGGACTTCGGATCCTGATCAACTATGATTCCGTCATCAAGTACAGTCTCCGCTGAAAACTCTTGGTATACCTTGCTAAAAAAATAGGTCGCTTCCAAAACTGGACTTGCCTCGACATCTGCTGCAATTGCTTTACAGTGTTTGAACGCTTCATTTAGAAAATGAACAGCATCGGCATTGGACTGTAACGTAGCAACGCTATCCTTTCCTCCAGGTATATATATGGCATCATACAGCACCGATGCTCCCGTTAGAAAGCTTTCTTCCACAGGGATCTTCTTTTTATCCGTGCCCGTAACCTCCCCGAGCTTAGGTGCAATAACGTGGACAATTCCACCTTGAGCCCGGATCGTATCTACCACGGCCTGAAATGATTTCGTGTCTACTCCATCAGCAGCAAGCACGGCAATCTTTCGACTCTTTATCGTATCTTTTATCGTATTTTGCATACTTAAGGCCGCCGATTTTTTTAATTTTTCCTTAACTTGAATAGGTTCATAATCGGAAGGATCAGCATCGGCTGGGAGGCTCTTATTAATTGGCTTTTCAACTTCTTCTTGCACCTGCAGCCCCAAGGCAAACGCAACTTCAGCTGCCAGCCCCTGATCGACCAGCGACAGTATACCGATCATGCGTTGCCTTACCGAAACGGCCTTCACTTTACCCAGCTCAAAACTGAACGCATCTACAAGATGATTTTTTTCCGGCTCAGACTGACTATTATAAAACAGCCTTGCTTGACTAAAATGGTCGCGGAAACTATCGCTCCTAGCCCGCACTTTTCTGGCATCAATACGCTCTTGATAACTTTTAAAACCACCATCTGCCTCGCCTACCTGCGCAGGATCATTATTCCCCAATGAATTTGGTCCGTAACTCGTTTTACCCCGATCAATCCTTTGCCGCATAAATCCATCACGCTGGTTGTTGTGCGAAGGACAGATGGGCCTATTAATCGGAATTTCATGAAAATTAGGTCCACCTAAACGAATAAGTTGGGTATCTGTGTAAGAGAACAATCGTCCTTGCAACAACGGATCATTTGTAAAATCAATTCCAGGTACAATATTGCCAATATGAAAGGCAACCTGTTCCGTTTCGGCAAAGAAATTATCGGGATTGCGATTTAGAGTCATTTTTCCAATAGGCTGAACAGGCACCAGCTCCTCAGGAACAATCTTCGTTGAATCTAGCAGGTCGAAGTCATACTTAAATTCATCAGATTCGGGAATGACCTGTATGCCGAGTTCCCATTCCGGAAAGGCACCGCTTTCAATGGCGTCCCAGAGATCCCTTCGATGAAAATCGGGGTCTTTACCGGATATATTTTGAGCTTCATCCCATGCGACTGAATGAACTCCAAGCAATGGTTTCCAATGAAACTTAACAAAGTGCGATTCGCCATTGGCATTGATCAACCGAAAAGTATGAACACCAAACCCCTCCATCATGCGGTAGCTGCGCGGTATTGCTCGATCACTCATCAGCCACATGATCATGTGTGTCGACTCAGGCATTAAAGAAATGAAGTCCCAAAATGTATCATGGGCAGAAGCCGCCTGTGGAATTTCATTGTCGGGTTCGGGCTTGACAGCGTGAACAAGATCGGGGAACTTCATTGCATCCTGAATAAAGAATACAGGCATATTATTACCCACCAGATCAAAATTACCTTCTTGTGTATAAAATTTGACGGCAAAACCACGAACGTCGCGGGCAAGATCCGTCGACCCCCTCGAACCAGCAACCGTAGAGAAACGCACAAACACTGGGGTTTCAGTTTCGATATCATTAAGAAAACCCGCTTTTGTCCATTCAGCTAAAGGCTTGTATAGTTTGAATACGCCATGCGCGCCCGAACCTCTTGCGTGTACAACACGTTCGGGAATGCGCTCGTGGTCAAAATGTGTGATCTTCTCTCGAAGAATAAAATCTTCCAAAAGCGTAGCGCCCCGATCTCCAGCACGCAGTGAGTTTTGGTCATCATTGATCTTGACTCCCTGATCAGTGGTCATTTGCTGTCCTGTGGCGTCCGCCGTATGTGGTCTTAGGGCGTTGACCTTTTTATTTTCCACTGGATCAACTTGTTCAGTCTTCAATTCTTTTTTTTTCATTATAATCGATTTTTGGGTTTAAACATCGTTTGTTGTATAAACTTTGGAGAAAATTCAGCTGTAACTTTTGCATATCCATCTGGACGGGCAATATTCACCATTTCATATAGGAACTTTTCCAATCGACTAATCGTTTGTTTTAATTCTAAAAGTGTTCTTAAATTTTCGTATCCCAGAAGATCGGATGGCCTGTCAATAAGGCAAAGTATAGATTGGATGAAACTTTGATAAGAGTAGGTTGGGCAGATAGTAACTCTACCGCTGTTAAAGGTTGCTGCTACGTTCAAACAAAAAAAAGGAGCTTTCGGGCTCCTTTTTTGGTTTATTGATTTTTTTCTTCGTCCATTAGGCTTTAAATGTTATACAAAAAGTTGTACCTATATTTAGCTCGCTATCGACGTTGACTTTTGCCTCGAGACGATCTACGATGCGTTTTACTATAGAAAGCCCAATCCCCGACCCTTCGAATCCCTGCGAGTTAGGCAAGCGTTTAAAAATATCAAATATATTACTATCATCCTTAATATCCATTCCGATACCATTGTCTTTAATGTAGTAGTGAACGAATTGTCCCTGCTTTTCACTATATACCTCGACTCTCGGGCGATCTTTTTTACTGCTATATTTTATGGCATTGCTGATCAGATTTAAGAACAACTGGTATAACAGTGTTCTTTCCCCTAAAATCGGCAAAGTTTCTCCCAAAACAAATTCAAGATGGGCGCTTTCAAACTGCTGCTTACAGCTTTCGAGAATGTTAAGAATTTTATTCCGTGGATCGATCAGTTCCGTTTTGAAGGCTACATAATTCGATTGCGTGAGCTGATACACCTTGTCCATCATTTCAGTGATCAGCGCAGTAGCATCCATAATATTTAGTGCCATTTTGCGTAACATATCCTTCGGAAGATCATCTTTCATCAACATCATCTGGGCAGCAAGCTTTATCGATGAAAGTGGATTTTTAAGATCATGGGTTAATGTATAGCCAAATGTATCCAAGGCATTGTTGGACCTGACAAGCTCTTTATTGAGCTGAGCGATCTCTCCGCCGCGCTGGGCAATAGCTTGTTGGGTTATTTGTGCGACTTTCTCCATAAAAGAAAGCTCGGCACTTTTCCACTGGATAGACTTGCCTTTCATCTTTTCACGCCAAGCTTCAAAAGATGTCCGTGGAGATGGAAATTCAACTTTCTTTTCAGGATCGTAATGATATATTTTTTCGGGTTTTCCAGCCCATACATCTTCGTAAACATGTTCTTTGCGGAATAAATAGATGTGCCATTTATTGCTGGGAAGGATATTTATCCGCAAAATGCCAGGCAATATAACCGCTTGCGGGGGTTCACTGTCGCCATAGACAAAGTTTGATGTGAAAAACAAGTCATCTTGACCCTCCTCTTCTATAAAGCGATCGATATCACGCAACTGCAATTGAGTGGGTACATCGCCCCAACTTTTAGAACCCCGGTCGTGCTTGATCATTAGTCCATCTGCGCCCACAATTTCTATAATTTGTGGTGCAAAGCGTTCAAGCACAACTCCAATATCACTATTAACCAATAACTCAGACTTCAGATCACGTTCCATAACACCCATAATGGTTTGCGCTACCAAGTTTTCTTTTTGATGTTCTGAAAGATAGTAGTTTATAGCGTATTGCGTTAAAAAAGCGCATAAATGACGTTGGGCGAGATCAACATTCAAAGGCTCGCTATTTTGGCACGCCACCAAGCCCCAAAGTTTTCCTTCGATAACGATAGAAAAACTGGCACTGGCCCGTGCTCCTGCGTTTTTAAGATATTGTAAATGTACTGGAGATAATGCTCTGAGGCTACAGCGTGTCAAGTCTACCTCAGCAGCCTCCAAACCCTGTATACCAATAGTCGGACCATCAACATCAGCTACGTGGCGCGCAAGAAACTTCACATAGAGTTCGCGTGCTTGTGCCGGAATATCAAATTCCGGATACCGGTAGCCCATCAATGGGGTCATTCCATCTGCGATGGACTCTGCAATGACCTGTCCGCTATTGTCCTCCTCGAAACGGTATACCATAACTCGGTCAAAACCAATGATCTGACGGATCAGTACAGTCAATGATTGCCAAGCATTGCCATGACGTTCTTCAAGGTACTTCGCATAATAAAATAATCGCGTCGCTTTTAAATGATTTTCATTACAGATTTCTATTTCAAGGTATGTCCGCTCGTCGTACTGGTAAATACTCAGGTAATAGTCTACATTTTTAATGCGGATACGCTCCACAAAACGTGTAAAGATCTCTCCTCTAATTTGCGTTTCAATCTCTTTAAGATTCAACTCCTTTTCGGACGATAGCAATGGTAATAGCTGAGCAATAGAGCGTCCGAGGATTTCCTTCATGGGAATATCAAGGACGATAGTTAAGTTTTCACTTGCGGCAATACATCCGCTCTCATCAAAAATACAAAGGAAACCGAAAGACTGGATCTTACCGCATAGGTGGATTTTCTCTTCGTGACACTCCAGTTGACGCATAGTTTGCTAGTTTTTAATCATTTAATTCGCTAATAATAGGAAATTCTCGAAAGAGATAATTTGCCATACATCATAAATCTAGCACCCCTCTTCAAACATGTCATATCTTAGGCTAAGATAAAAAAAAATTGCGACGAATAACAGATCAAACGTTTGTTTAAAATTTATTCTGAATAGCTTATCGTTCAAACCACTGATATTCAAAATCATAAGCAATTGTTCCTTTTAAAAATAAAAAAGCTAGGTTGGAAAGGACCTAGCTTTTAAAACTTTCTTCACGACTGGACAAGCCGTATTTATATAAGGAACAATACTTTTAGCGAAGTTGTTTGAATAATTTGTTTTTATCTTTTAATAGCTTTCATTCCTGAAGATCAACTCACTTAAATCTTTCCAAAACGATCTATTTCGAAGTGTAAGCATACCCTGACCATGGTAATAAGGAACAGTCCTGCACTGCAACAGCGTCAGTCTCTGCCAAAAGGTCGGCGTCCGGTACATTGGTATCAAATGATAAGGTCCATTGCACAGCTGCTGGTAGATTGACATGTTGTAAATGAGCTGAAAAGTTCATCAGGATAATCATTTGCCTCTCCTTTTGTTCCACATAGATACTAAGTACCTTCTTATCACAGAGGCACTCAGTCCTGATATCACTTCGTTGCATATTTTTTAACAACGGATTGCTTTTCCGAAATGCGATCAACGATTTATAATAGGACAACTGTTGCTGATATGGTAGCCTGTTCAATTCGTCCCAATCCAACACAGCTTGCCTAAATATTGTTTCATCCTGTGGATCGGGAACCTCGTGATCTGTGAGAAAATCTTCAAACTCCCGCTTGCGGCCCTCCCGCACCAGCTCTACTAGCTCTGGATCACTGTGACTGATAAAATACGGAAAAGGTCGCGCTGTCCCCCATTCTTCGCCCATAAATAGTAGCGGAAGATAGGGCGACATGAATACAGCAAAAGTCATAAGACATGTTATTTCTCTGGCGTAAAGCGAGGCAGCACGATCACCCAGCATCCTATTGCCGACCTGATCATGATTCTGACTGAAAACAATGAAGCGATCGCCCGGAATACCCGTCGTATCTGTTCCAAAAAATTTCTCGCGATGGAAAGAATAGTTCCCATCAAAAACATAGGCCTTCTCATAGGCTTTTGCCAGATCTTCCACGCCATTAAACTCCTGATAATAGCCCTTTTTTGGTTCGCCTATTGCTACGCGTAAGGCATGGTGAAACTCATCTAGCCACTGCGCATCCATCGCAAAACCATTTTTCACCAAGGGGTCTAAAAATCTTCTGTCGTTAAGATCACACTCAACAAAGAGATATCGATTTTTTCCCGATTTGGCGATCACATTATCCGTTTCCGCACGGATTTCCTGAAGGATGTGAATTGGACTAAAATCCTTGATCGCATGTACTGCATCCATGCGCAGCGCATCAATATGAAAGTCTTCAAACCACATCTGTACATTGTTGACTACCAAATCCCGCTGTCCGTGACAGAAACGGTCGTCATAATTGAGTGCATCGCCCCAGGGCGTTCGATATTTCTCAGTGAAATAAGCACCATACTGCGCAAAATAGTTTCCTTCGGGGCCTACATGATTATAGACCACATCGAGAATTACAGCTATACCAGCCTCATGACAGGCATTAACTAGCCGTTGCAATTCGGAAGCGCCACCATAAGAATGCTGTACCGCGAATGGAAATACGCCATCATAACCCCAATTTCTCTCTCCGGGAAATTGAGCGACCGGCATTATTTCGATAGCAGTTATTCCCAAATTTTTCAGATAAGGAATCTTTTTGATAACTCCATCAAAGTCATGTGACGACGAGAATGTACCTACATGAAGCTCATAGATGATAAAATCTGATTGTTGCGGCGGCTGATAGTCTTGATCGGTCCATGAAAAAGCGAGGTCTACAGCTTGAGACGGTCCATGAACACCTTCCGGTTGTGAACGAGAAAGCGGATCAGGGAATTCGTTGTCGTCTAACCGTATTCTATACAAATCGCCCGCACGGATTAAATCACTTTCGGCATACCAATAACCGTAGGCTTGCTGCTCTAGCGGGATTTCGACACCCATATTATAAAGCATGCAATAGACATTCTTTGCATTTGGCGCCCATACGCGAATCTCCCATAGCGCACCATTGTATTGAACTCCTAATTGTCTAATTCCTGTTTTGCTCATAATCCAGTGGTCGCTCTATTGTGATTGAAATAAAAGAATCGAGCGCGAGGGCACTAAAACCGTATCCCCGGCTGGAAACTCCCCAAAATCACCTATCCTATCGCTATTCGTATCTATGATCTTATTCCAGGAAGCCCCATAGATTTCACTAGGGAGTTTATAGGCGACATCTTCCCAATGAGCATTAAATAAGAGGTAAAAATTGGCATCCACTATTTTATTACCAGCGATGTCTACCGATCGAATTCCCTGACCATTGAGAAATACAGCAAGGGAACGGGCATAATCCTCCTGCCAATGATGATCGTCCATCTCAGATGCATCTGGGAGAAACCACACGATATCCTCGACACCCGTACCACGAATAGGTATACCTTGAAACCATTTACGACGGCAGAATACAGGATGTTCACGGCGAAAATGAATTAATTTTTTAGTAAAATCCAATAAAGTTCCATCCACGCTGGTCCAGTCCAGCCAAGAGATCTCATTGTCCTGGCAATACGCATTATTGTTGCCTTGCTGTGTTCTGCCCAGTTCATCGCCAGCGACGAGCATAGGCACACCTTGCGACAGGAACAAGGTCACCAGCATATTTCGTTTTTGTTTTTGTCTTAGGCTATTAACTGTAGCATCCTCTGTAGGTCCTTCGACCCCGCAGTTCCAGGAGCGATTGTGACTTTCACCATCTTGATTATCCTCGCCATTGGCTTCGTTGTGCTTATCGTTATACGATACAAGGTCATGAAGTGTAAATCCATCGTGGGCCGTAATAAAATTAACACTGGCGGAGGGTGTTCGATTATCCCCCCGATATAAATCGGAGGATCCTGTAAGGCGATTGGCAAATTCAGCAATCATGCTATCTGCCCCGATCCAATAATCGCGGATGCAATCACGGTATTTTCCATTCCATTCGGCCCAGCCAGCAGGAAATTCGCCAACCTGGTATCCACCTTCTCCGATATCCCAAGGCTCTGCAATGAGTTTAACCTGTGAAATCACGGGATCTTGATGAATAACGTCAAAGAATGAACTTAATTTATCGACCTCGTGTAACTCCCGTGCCAATGCTGATGCCAAATCAAAGCGGAACCCGTCAACATGCATTTCTTCAACCCAATAGCGCAGACTGTCCATAATCAGACGTAATACATTGGGTTGACGTGTATTTAAGGTATTGCCGGTTCCGGTAAAATCCATATAATACCTTTGGTCTTCCGCCAAGCGATAATAAGAAGCATTATCAATTCCTCTAAAAGACAGTGTTGGCCCCATTTCGTTACCTTCGCCGGTATGGTTGTAGACAACATCGAGGATCACTTCGATACCGGCATCATGTAAGGCCTTGACCATTTTTTTAAATTCCATAACCTGCTCGCCATGTGTACCTGAAGCGGAATAGCGCACATCGGGAGCAAAAAAACCGATGCTATTGTATCCCCAGTAGTTAGTGAGTCCTTTGTCCTTTAAATGACGGTCAGTCAAAAAATGATGGATCGGCAACAATTCGACGGCAGTAATACCCAGTTCTTTCAGGTAATTTATAGCAACAGGATGTGCCAAAGCAGCATAGGTTCCTCTTATTTCTTCGGGAATGTCAGGATGTGTCGCTGTAAAACCTTTTACGTGGGTTTCGTAAATAACACTCTGATGCATCGGTACCCGCGGCGGACTGTCGTTCCCCCAATCAAATTTGTTATCAATAACAACAGCTTTGGGAACAAAAGGAGCGCTGTCTGTTGTATCTAAACTCATATCATCGTCTCCAATAGTGTATGCAAATAGCGCATCATCCCATTGTACAGTACCTGATATTGCTTTTGCATACGGATCAATCAACAATTTATGGGGGTTAAAACGGTGTCCTTGCGATGGATCGTGCGGACCATATACCCGATAGCCGTAGCGTTGTCCCGGCCTAATTCCCGAGAGATAGATATGCCACACTTGGTGCGTCTTCTCGGTTATTTTAAATTTTGTGACTTCCTCCTCATCGGAACTGGTATAGAGGCAAAGTTCAACAGCTTCAGCATGTTCGGAGAAAAGGGCAAAGTTAACCCCTTCCCCATCGTAAGTAGCTCCTAATGGATAAGGGCTTCCGGTATAAATTTTTGTTTCCATCTGTATGTTTAACGGTTGTATAATTTCGTGTAGTAAGCTAATTTCTCCTGGTGGTTTGCTGCAAATGCCCCTTTTTGCATACGCCATACCCAATTGCCAGCTGTGCTGGCGGGACGGTTCATGCGGCAAGATCCATCAAGATTCAGGATATCTTGCATCGCGATAATGACGCTGTCTGCAACGGATGCGTAGAGTGAACGTATGAGGACATCATTTAGATTTGTATTTTCAACGATTTGCCCATAGTAATTATTGATCCTTTCTTTGCCCGCTCCATCGAGATCTTGATTAAACCAAGACAGCGAAGTATTATTGTCGTGGGTGCCCGTATAGGCGACAGTATTGCGGTTATATTGATGCGGGATATGAGGTGAATGGGGCATATCGTTGCCAAAAGCAAATTGTAATACGGCCATTCCCGGAAAATTATATTCATTACGTAGCTGATATACCTTAGCGTCTATGTCACCAAGATCTTCGGCGATAAAAGGCATATGATCCAACGAAGTTTTCACATGATCAAAAAAATCCGATCCAGGCCCTACAACCCAGCTTCCATTTTTTGCGGAAGTTTCTTCATGGGGCACTTCCCAATAGGAAGAAAATGCTCGGAAATGGTCAAGCCGTAACGTATCGAATAGCGTACAGTTATGTGACAAACGTTCCACCCACCATTGATAACCATCTTTTTGAAGTGAGCTCCAATTATAGGTTGGCATACCCCATAATTGACCGTCGGCGTTGAAGTAATCGGGTGGTACCCCCGCAACATGATTTATAGTACCGTCTGCTTTTAATGAAAAGTACTGCGGATTGACCCACACATCGGCAGAATCATAGGCAACATAAAATGGGATATCCCCTATAAACCTAATCCCATAATCACGCGCATAGTTTCTTAACGCACTCCATTGCCTAAAAAATAGGAACTGAAACCATTTTTCCTGTTGCAATTCATCTGCAAATCGGGTGGCGAAATCTTCCAGCGCTGCGCTATCGCGAAGCTTATAAAGCGCTGGCCATTGATACCATGGACGATTGTCATGTCTATTTTTCAAAACTTTGAAGAGTGCATAATCATCAAGCCAGGAAGATTCGCGGTCTACAAACTCGGAAAATTCTTGCGTAGGCTGCGCTGGAAGACGATGGAATGCCTTTTCAAGGAGCCGATATTTTGAGCTGTTTATTTCCGCGAAATCTATTGTTTGCAAGCCCTTCTTTTTCAAGGTCTTTAATTCATCCTTATTCAGCAAGCCAAATTTTAATAATTCCTTTAAATCGATGAGTAAGGGATTTCCAGCCCTGCTACTTAGCGTGCTATAAGGCGAATAACATTGTGCTAAGTCTGTAGGCCCCAATGGAAGGATCTGCCACCAGCTTTGGACTCCACGTTGGAGCTGTTTAACAAAACGGCGAGCTTCATTCCCGAGATCTCCGATCCCATAAGGTGACGGTAATGAGCTTATATGCAACAATACACCGGAACTCCTTTTCTGAGTGGAATCTTTATATTTTAAGATCGCCATGGGAAGATCCTTAAAAATAGCATTGATAGGAATTTCTGTGCCTTCGCCACTGCTATCCATCAAAACATGCTGCCAAGTCACTGAACGATGAGTTAAGAGATGAACTTTTGTATCGGACCAATCAAATGAACAGGGCACAAATTTTGCGATTTTACCAATAGCGGCAAGATGTAGCGGTAAAATCACCACTAACCACTCATCCCCTGACCTACGTGCGAAAGCCAATATATGTTTCCGATATCGACCAGTCACCTTCAGTGGAATATAGCTGCTATCCGGTGCAAGTGTATGATCGTCCTTTCTCAGTTTCACCAATTCCTTTACCAACCAAAGTTTTATTCTTCCATCGTGTCTATTTCGCCATAAAAATGGAATTCGCTCTTCTTTGGCTGTCTCTTCGATAGTGTCGAGGAGACTTTTACTTAATTCATAAGCTATAGGTCGTCGGTTGTCGGGATCAACAAAGCTATAGTTCCAAAGTTCTGATCCCTGATAGATATCGGGTATACCAGGACAAGTAAACTTTAAAATTTGCTGAATAAGTGAATTCAATATTCCATAATCAGCGACTGCCTCAATAAATTGATAAAAGCTCGTAAAAAAAGGACGGTCTTTGTCCAGCAAAAAAGAAGCGAAGTCCCGAACTGAAGCTTCATAAACTAAATTTGGATTCTCCCAGCTTGAGCGTTCTTTACCTTCGCGAAGGTATTTCACCAAGTAGTCCAAGAAACGTTTTTCAAATGATGCTGTATTTGCCTTCGCATCCTGTTTCTCCATTGGATAAGAGGAGACCAAAGACTGGTAGATGAAATATTCATCATTTGGGTGCGGAAGGTCCTTTCGATATTCATTCCAGACCACATCCTGCCAAATGCGCAGTTGTTTTACCCACTTTTGCGCCATAGCAGTCAGGACCAAAAGGCGGCTCCGTGAATCCTCCCCCCGCTTGGTGTCGTGTGTTGAACTGGCGTTGATTGACAGTGGCCAATCTTTTTGCCGATCCTGCATAAATCGGTGAAATTGCTTGATACTAAGCCCTAAATTCTGTGGATGGTCACCCACTTCATTATGTCCAATAAACCGGTTGTAGGTGTACATCAAGGTATCTTCCACCCCTTTTGCCATTACTGGCCCAGTCAATTGCATGCAGCGGAGAAAGAAATCGGCCAAAGCAGTTTGGTTCGGCGATTGATAAGCTACCTGCGCTTGCTGAAACTGATTTCGAAATTGATCGACCAGCTCTTGGTCGAGCTCGGGGTTCTTCATCAACTTTTCAAAAAGTGAAGACACAAGTTCGAAGTTCGTTATTGACAATGGAAAGCAATCATCATAAAGCCGATAGACCGGAAAAAGTGCAATAAAGGACTTTAAAATGTCCTTTAGCGCATCCCGCTTCTCTTGGTCAACAACACCCAGAAGTGATGCTAACGATTTGGCAAGATTGTCGAGCTCTCCCTGCATCTGATCTGTAAGAATCTTACATTTTTTTGCATATTGATCTTTTTTAATTGATAAGTTTTCGCCAGTAACTTTGCGATAATAGTTATTCAATATTTTCTTTCCCGACTGGCAGGAACATACATTATTACAAACTGATAAAAAATCATAGCCCGTTGTTCCCTGTATAGGCCAGTCGACCGGGAGCTTCTCTCCTTTCTCCAGTATCTTTTCAGCGACGATATACGTTTTCGGACCGATATATTTTCTCAAATTGTAGAGGTAGGCTGTGGGATTATAAAGTCCATCGATATGATCAATGCGGAGTCCATCAATCAGCCCCTCGTCAACGAGTGTTTTGATTAGCTCATGAGACTGCTTGAATACTTCTTCGTCCTGCACATTTAAACAAATTAGTTCGTTGACCGTAAAAAAACGTCTATAATTTATTCGTTGATGTGTATGCCACCAAGGACAAAGCTCATAATTCTGACTATTTACCAATTCAAGAATACGATCGGGATCCGCATTAAAGCGTTGCAGCGTAGACGTAAGTATCTCGCCTGAGAGACCTTTAAAGATGTGTATTCGCAACTGCTTCCACTCTTCGCTATCTCCATTGGCTTGAACGGTATTTATCTGAACCAAAAGGCCGCTAAAATCGGCTTGTGTGTCCCGTAAATAATCGCCCAATATAAAGCCATAGGATTCTGGTGAAATTGGATAAACATTTCCTTGATAAGAAAGTCGAAGACTATCATCGGAAGAAACGACTGTAATTTCATTGTCTGATATTGCTTCATCCAAAGTCTTTGCTAATATAGGTACCATTAATTTTCCCTGCTCAAATAAATTCGAACTATAGCAGGTATCAAAAAAACGGCTAAATGTTGATGACTGTCCAAATTCCAGCAAATCCATGAGCCATTCGTTCGCTGGATGAAATGCCATGTGATTTGGAACGATATCCTGAATCCATTTGATATTGGATTCTCTTAATTGTTTCTTAATAGCCCTGAGCTCGTCGAGTGTACCTACTTCTGGATTTATCTGACACATATTAACACCGTCATAGCCATGGACACTCCCCGGCGTTGATTGTAAAATAGGTGCAGCATAAATCGTATCTATACCTAGATCAAGCAGGTAAGGAATTATGGCCTTAAAATCAGCAAAGTTAAACGCTTTATGAAATTGAATTCTGTAGGTTGTATTTGGCTTATTAATGGATACATTTCTATTCGTCTGCATAGCGCTGGATTTCATTTTAGTTCAGAACGCCAGCCAGCCATTTTAGTTCAATCGTTTTTCAAAAAAGGGAAGTTGAAATGAGATGGAAGGGTGTTGAAAATAATAAGGCAAAAAAATAATTTAAAATTAAAACGAATCTTGCTGAGCTGCGTTCTACCTGTACTTCTTCAATAATTGCAGTTTAAATTATTATAATATGAAAAAAATAGGAATTACGTTTTCCGCTTTTGATCTGCTTCATGCAGGTCACATTAAGATGCTCGAAGATGCCAAAGAACAGTGCGACTTTCTGATTTGCGGTCTGCAGACAGATCCAACTCTGGATCGTCCAGAAAAAAACAAGCCGACACAATCGGTATTTGAACGCTATATGCAATTAAAGGCATGTAAACATGTGGATATGATTATCCCTTACGCTACTGAGCAGGACCTAGAAGATGTTTTACGTTCATACAAAATACATGTTCGCATTTTGGGTGATGAATATATGGATAAGGCATTTACAGGCAGACAGTATTGCGAAGAAAAAGGGATACGACTTTATTTCAATAGACGGGAAAACAGGTTCTCGAGTTCGTCTTTGCGAAGAATAATTGCATCGAAGGAAAACACTAGTAAGGGCGCCGTAGTCAGTATAAACGATGGGGCTAATTACGCGTTAAAGCGCATAAATGCATAAACTAATAGTAAAAATATGATTATAGGTATTATTTTCGGCGTATTTGACATGTTGCATGTAGGCCATATCGTTGCGCTACAGGAAGCGAAGAGTCAGTGTGATTATCTCATTGTGGGACTTAAAACTGATTCAAATGTACAGGAAGCTGATGGCCATGACACGGCTCAAACCATGGTCGAAAGATTCATCAAATTGGAAGGCTGTCAGTTTGTTGATGAAATCATCCCTTTTGAATCGGATCACGACATTACAGATATGCTTCAGTCACTACCTGTCCACAAATTCTTTATAGGGGAAGACTATAAGATGGTTGATTTTTCAGGCAGAGATTATTGTATTTCAGAGGGAATTGAAATTTGTTATACCAAGAACAAAAACCGATTTTCAAGTCAGTCGCTTCGAAAAATTGTGAGTGAAAAAGAAATTGAGAAGGCGGAAAGGAGTTTTGGCGCAAGTTTAAAATGCCATTCCGCAAATATTATTTCAACTACACCCCAATAAAGGAGCAATGAAATATAGATACTGCAGGCTTGTAAACAACAACAATATCGTTCGTTATGGAAAAAATCAATATCGGTATTATTACGAGTTTAAGAAAGCAGTTGTTTGCCTATCGCATCCTTTTTTCTGAACATTTACAAAGTCCCGCAAGGGTTGTCCTGGAAGCAGCATCTCTTGAATCTATTAGCAGCAATTCTCTCATTCATGAAAAGCCTGAATTGCTGCTGCTCGATTATCGTTTGGTATTTAAAGATACCGCCCTTTTCTTTTCGCTTCTAAATAATCGCTATCCAAACCTGATCGTTATTGTTCTTGTGGATCAAACTCAGCTAAAAGAAGCGAAGCGATGTCAACAGTTTGTTGATGCCTATGTAGCCCCAAACATAGAGATTCTCCAGCTTTTTAAACAGATTAGGAATCTAACAGTACGCTCTCCCTTCATGAACGCACATTAGTATAACAAGTGATGGCTTCGTTTTTTAATGAAATACCTGAGATAAGCGTATAAATAACGTGTACTTTGGGGCATTATCGAGAAAATTCCAATCGCAAAAATTTAATACGGTTTTAAATCCTTAGCTGATTATGTTGGCGCGACTCACACAGTGATTCTAACATACTGATAATGAACAGTCATGACCAATATTAAGTATAAATTACATCTTCCGTAATATTTACCTAAAGATCGTCTCAGCGTTCCAACACGCAGCATTTTGACTAAAATCTGCACTGTTGTTGTTCTATAATTGCCGTAACATTTAGAAAATAACAACATGCAGCACATCGAGATAAACTCATTTTTTAAAGAAAAAAGAAGCCTACTCAAAAATTTCGCTTCGCAATTTACTTCAGATCCGGAGATTAAAAATGATCTTATACAGGACACCATGGTTAATGCATTAAAATCCATCGAAAAGCTTATACATAATCCTAAGGTGGGCTCATGGTTGTATGTGATTATGCGCAACATTTATATTAACCATTACAGAAAAACAAAACGTACCGAGAACTATCACCATGAGTATGCAGCTTTAGCCAGTGCGGATTCTGTTTCAACAAATTTAAGCAGCAGCAAATTTATCCAGGATGATATCCAAAAAGCATTGCGTCAGCTTTCCGAAGATAATTATGAAATTTTCAACGTGTTTCTAGAAGGTTATAAATATCATGAAATCGCTGAATATATGCAGATGCCTGAAGGTACTATTAAAACACGCATTCATTTTATTCGAAAGACCATGCAAAAGCAGTTAGCAATATATCATTAATATAGGGGATATATTAAACTATAAAAAAATAAAAATTAAAACTATTTACAAATAAATCTTGTTATTTAAACATTATCACTAAATAAATAAATATTATGATTTCAAACAAAACATTACTTGCTTCACTAGCTACCGCAGCGATTTTAGTTTCGTGTAATAATCAAACACCGCAGGAAAAGGCGGCTGAGAAGTTGGAGCATGCGGAGGAAAAAGCAGCTGACGCCAATGAAGAGGCAATGAAAACTTCCGAAGATGCTGCGACGAAAGATGCAGAAGCCGTTGTTTATTCCGATAAAGCGGCGGCTAATGCAGCCATTGCTTCAGTGACAGCCCCTGTCCTTTCCAATGATAAAGCCAAGGAGCTTTATACAAAATTAGGTAAAACTTGGGTGGATCGCATCAATGCAGAGTCTGCAGATCAAGCGTTGGATAAAGAGAAATCACTGTTGGATATTAAAAACGAGATCGAAAAAAGTCTTGCTGATGGAAAAATATCTGCTTCGGATAAAGATAACATCATGAAATACCAATCGGATTGTTTAGCCGCTATTAAAGCTGCGCTCTAGAACATACGAGCATAATAATCAATAAATCATAGGATATTTTGCGATTCACTTTCAAATCGTAAGATATCCTATTATTTTTGTTGTTATCCTTACGGCTCCATTGATTAAAGAAAGATGAAAATTATGAAAATCCATTCGACCAATTATTTTAACACATTGATTGAAGCTGCTGCAGATACCAAAGTAGTTAAGGGCACTATTCCACCATCAAAAAGCAATAAAACCGTTGCTAAACGACAATATGAATTAATCGCCTCTGCACCTTATCAGTATACATCTGACGATATTATTTTCCAAGTCTATGCGGAAAGAAGGGATCTAACGCCAGATGAGTATCCTGAAGCAAGAGCAGTTTTTTTCTCAAGAGGACAAGCTTGCCTGCGAGCTTCCCCACTTACAAAAACCTATGGGTATGGGATTCATAGTAATAGTGAAGGCAAGATCGCTCTATATGGAATGGAAACAGCAATTTATCAGAAGTTTGTAGCGGATGATAATACAGCGAAAGTTAAAGCAATGAGGTCTACTAGGTAGCACTTGCAAAATAAAATGGTGTTGAAAAAATTAACATTTCTCATGAGCAATCACTTGCTCCAAAAAAGAAATCTGCCGTTCGTTTATTTTCTTCCTAGCCTCCGCAAATGTAAACCAACCTCCGCGATCTACTTCTGGATAAGTTTGCGTTTTTCCGGATTTCGGCGGCCATTCCATTTCAAAGGTATTGCTTACCAGATCAGCAGGATCTATATCTCCTTCAATCGCCCAGCACTTAACTATTTTTCCTCCTTTCTGTTGAATAGCTTGTAGCGCAATAAAATTTCCGCTGGGAAGATAGCCTGTCTCTTCAATAAATTCCCTTTTGGCTGCTTCAAGTTCATCTTCATACAAATCGATTTCTCCCTTAGGGATTGTCCAAGAGCCTTCATCTTTTTTCGTAAAATAGGGACCACCAGGATGTACTAAGAAAAAATAAATTTCTAGCGCCTCAAATTTATACAATAACAATCCAGCACTGGTATTTATCTTTTTAGCCATTGTTGCTGCTATTCCGTAACCGAATCCATGTAGGGGCATGATCGCTGCTCTTTTCCCAGCCGCGAACATGGCGATCAATACCGCCTTCAATCAAACGATTCTGAATTGAAGGGCTTAATAGGATATGATCTATACGCAAACCGGCATTTCGACTATAAGCCTGACGAAAGTAATCCCAGAACGTATACACCTGCTGATCCGGAAAAAGCTGACGAATCGCATCCTGCCAGCCCGCTTCAAGAAGTTGACTGAAAGCCTCTTTAACCTCCTTTCTGAACAATGCATCGTTGACATATTTTTCAGGTTTATAGGTATCCATTTCGGTTGGAATAATGTTAAAATCGCCGATGAGTATCGCTGGAATATCCATACTAAGCAACGTTTTGGCCCGCTTAGCTAAGCGCTCAATCCACGTCATTTTATACTCAAATTTGGGCCCGGGAAAAGGGTTCCCATTGGGAAGATAAAGACAGCAAATCGCGACTTGCTGGATCATAACCTCCAAATAACGGCTTTGAACATCTTCGGCATCACCTGGAAGCGCTCTAGAGATTTCTTCGATCTCATATTTGGAAAGAACCGCAACCCCATTCCAGCTTTTTTGACCGTGCCAAACGGCATGATATCCGATGGCATTAATTTCTTTCAGTGGAAAACGTTCCTGCGGAGATTTCAACTCCTGGAGGCATACAACATCAGGCGATTCTTCGGCCAACCAGCGAAGCAAGACTGGTAGACGCGCATTGATACCATTAATATTATAGGTAGCTATTTTCATGAACTCATTTTTAACTTAAATAAACAACCAAAGGAACCTCTTTATTGTTTGAAACTGCTAAGAAAAATTTAAGCGAGGAAAATTGAACACCTTTAGCAAAACAGCACTTATTTATGAAATTCGTATGGGATTAAATGACTATTTAAGTGATACGACGATAAATTCATTTCTCCAACGCTATAAATACGTATTTAACCTGTATTTTTCGGAAGTTCCTTAGCTACCCTACGCTATTTCTATTCAAAAACTACGGTTAAAGCTTCATAAACATCCTTTAGGTATAAATTTTGTTTCAATTACATCAAAAGAATTTACACTCAAATAGCGTACGGATATGGAAAATATTGAAAACAAAGCAAAAAAAATAGGTTTGGAGAAAGGCTACTATTTATTGCTAATGGCCATTTTGGATCTTCCAGTTGAAGAAGTGCAAAATACAGTAAAGGAGGGTTAAATCATATGAAAAAAATAGCAATCATCAGTACTTGTCCGCCTCAAGAATGTGGGTTAGCAACTTTTACGAAAGATCTTAAACAAGGTATGGAATTCGATCCTACTGTACAAATTGACATCATCGCTTTATCTAAACAGGGATTAGAGGATTTTAATGAATCTGTACGCTTTGTCATCTTTCGGGATCGACTTGATAGTTATCATCAAGCAGCTCGTATCATCAATGAGGAATATGATTATTGTATTGTGCAACATGAATTTGGAATATTTGGTGGTGCCGACGGTATTTTCATCACACAAATCGCCAACAATCTTACTATACCATTATTAACCGTATTTCATACTATTCTACAAACCCCTTCATTGCAGCAGAAAGAAATTATGGAATTACTTCTGGAAAAATCTCAGGTGGTTGTCAGCCTATCGCCAAAAGGAGTAGAATTGTTAAGGGAGCAATTTGATTCGGCTCTTACGGATAAAATTAAAGTTATACCGCATGGCGTGCCGCAGTTTGACTATAATCAGGGGTTAGCCAAGTACAGGTTGAATTTACAGCAAAACTTTGTGATGATGACTTTTGGTTTAATCGGAAGAAGTAAAGGGCTTGAATATGCCATAAAATCCCTATCGGGTATCGATCTTCCTGAATTCAAATACTTGATTGTTGGAAAAACACACCCCAATGTGCTTGCCCATGAAGGTGAATCTTACCGATTCGAACTTCAAAATTTAGTTGATCAACTAGGTTTACAGGATAAAGTTGTTTTTATTGATAAATTCTTAACGGATGAAGAACTTAAAGAGTATCTGACAGCATGCGATATATACTTATCCCCATACCCTCACGAACAACAAATTAGCAGTGGAACCTTATCTTTTGCAGTAGGCGCGGGAGCTGCAGTTATCTCCACTCCTTACTGGCATGCCAAAGATTTATTGAAAGATGATCGTGGCATTCTTACCCCATTTAACGACATAGAATCCATGCGTGGCAACATCAAATTATTGTATACCTCCCATCGACTACTCGCTTGGCATCGTTTCAAAGCACGCAGCTACGGAGAACAAACTGTATGGAAAAACGTAGCAAAAATGTATATCGAGCTTCTAAATGGAGTAACAACACCGGTGAGATCTTTAATTGATTATGAAAAATACCTCTCTTTTGATTTGAAAAGAGAAGCATAAAGTTAAAGGGCTGTCCGAGGAGTCTAACTTTTCAGGGCAGTGATTAACGTGGACAGCCCTTCCTTTTTACTATTTTATGTACATTCCATCCAATTCAACAACCTTTCGGATAATCAATTCTCAAACGGATTGGCTTCACTTTTTACTCACCCTATTTAGTCGTAATAGCCTATTTAAAGTTTCGAATGCCTTTATGGTATAAATGGCCTGCGCTTCTTCCATTTTGACGCTCGATTGAAGTTCAATTTTTTCAGTACATATAATCTTGTCCTTTTCAGCAATTGAAATATAGGCGAACAATTTACCAGCTGATTCGGGCACGGCTGTTGCATATCCGGTTGTGGCAATAGCCCATGTTGTACCAAACAGGTTGCTTACTGCAAGTGCCATTTCTTCGGTAATTTTCGGAGATACGCAGTCGCATCTTTCGGCTTCCTTTGCATCTACCTTTAGTATTTTTATCTTAGCATTAATCGTATAGGTGGTCACTCCCCCAGCGAAAACTTCCATTGCTCCCTCCATCTGTGTACAGGCTAACTGCAACAATCCCGCTGTCACACTTTCAGCAACGGCAATACGATCTTTAGCATCTTTGAGATTTTGAGCGACTTCGCGCAGTAACAATTCTGGAAACTCTATTTTCATTATATATTAATATAAGGTCATCTACATATGAAGGCATTGCCTACGCTATCTTTATGCCACATGGTATATTTTAATCTCAGGATTATTGCTTATTAGTGGCTTTAGTGCAACGAGGATGATATTATTGTATAATTCTGTTGACAAAAAGGCCTCAGCATCTTCATAAGTATCAAAGCCATATAAGAGCTGTATATCCTCATCGCTGAAAAGTAGCTCTTGTGTTTTCGCTCCTTTTATTTGTTCTCGAAATAAATCTTTGAACTTATTATATGTACTTGTCAATTCCCCCCTATTGGAAGAATTCATTTTTAACACAATTTGCAAATATGCTGTCGTCATTTGTTCCTTATTTTTATTGTCCATAATGGTTTAAATTTCCCTGACCCGGTACGAATGGATTGGAATTGCCCAATCCAAATGTCTCTAAAAACCAAACAGCTTCTAACCAAAGATCGTTTGTAATAAATTAATATTCCTTCGTTATCTAAGCTAACTTTAGCATAAACATTTTAGATGATATGCATGTTAAGTAAAAGGACGATCTTTGCATACTAACATTGAGATAAAATCTATCAGCACATGATATATTCAAAAATAGCGCTGTCAACTGTACTTTTCGTATTAATGGCACTCACTTGTACAGGCCAGAGTTTTGATCGCCAACTGAGGAATCAAAAGGAAAAGACGCAAAAGGAATTTTTGAAGTTTATTACTGAAATAGGAAGTAAAATAACGGATTCGACCTTAACGACCGAACAGCAAAATGCATTATTTAACCCGATCGTTGCGTATGCTCATAAAGAACATACTGGCTTAACACGATTGCGCAAAAAATACTTTGAAAAAATACAGGCTCCACCAACAGCACTTAATGCATTTATTTTTGATAGCAAGCCTCCTGAGGAACTTTCAAAAATGTTGGAAACCCCACAATTCACGACAGTAACCTTGCTACAGTGTTATCGACCTATCGAAATAGCGCGACTTATCAGCGGAATTATACAACCTATGATTTACCAACAATCGAACATAGGAACAAACGAATCTACAATAGCTTATGCCTTTGGAAATCAAGTCTTCGCTAAACAATTAAAGGAGGAGGTTTGGCAAATTTGGCTAGTAAATAAGCTTTATATGCTTAAGTTCAACCTTAATCTCCAAACGATGGTTATCCAAAATTCGGAATATACGCTACCCAATAAAGTGGAATATTTACGACTTGGGATTCCGTTCGTGCCCCAGAAACCAGCCAATGAATTAGAGAAACTCTACCAGGAAATGGATGAAATACGCTGGAACAGCTATTCATCAACTTGGATACAACAACTCAGCCCTCAAGAATGGCAAGATACTATTGATAAGCGATTAGGTACATTTTACCTAAAAAATCAGCCCCGCTTCATAAAAGTTCAAAATGAAATACTCAAGGATCTGGAAAAAGCAAGCAATTTGGATACGAACTGGCAAGAATTGCACTTATCTTCCGATGAAAATATACAATTGACAAAAACCTTAAAAAACAATATTTTGCAACCCGATGAAGTTGCACAGCAGCTATTTTCATTTTCAAACGGCATTATCCCCTTTAATCAAGATGTTGAAGAAATTGGAAAAAATGCAATGTCAGAGTTTTTACACTATATCGTTGGACATGAAAAAGACCAGGTGTGGAAAATTAGATCTTTAGGTTATTCCATTGCATTCGAATATAAGTGGGACCTAAAGCAAGGCCGGTTCTCTGAAATAAAAATCTTTCAGAGACCATCCTAGTGTAAATTCCATTGTGGCTATACTAAACTTTTTTGAATTAGGTATCGATAAAAAATCAGTGCTGAAAACAAAGCCGTCTTTATGTTATCATTTTATGCTTGGCGCCCCATTTTTCCAACTGACACCAAATAGGGATAAGTTCTGCCGCAATTTCAGTCAATTGATACTCCACTCGAGGGGGCACTTCCGCGTAAGCAATCCTTTTAACCAGTCCTTGCTTTTCCAGCTCTTTGAGCTGCAAAGTGAGCATGCGATCTGTAATCCCTGTAATCAATTGTTTAATCTCACCAAACCGCAGCTTGCCATGCTGTAATTTAGCAAGTATCAACAGCTTCCATCGGCCACCGATCTTACATACAGCATACGCTAAATCACATTCAATAATATACTGTTCATTAATCCTATTGGTTGAATTTTCTTTTCGTTTTCCCATAATTTAAAATCTCTTTAATAGCATACAATCCACAGCAAATAGGGACAAATTTAAGACTTCTACCCTACATCTGTGGCACCACATTCGTCAATAATATGACACAAAGCGAAAGGAGGTTATAGCTCCAAAGCTAATAATCATCAGCTTTGAAAATAATTTAAAACCGAAATTATGATTATAGAGAAAAACAGCTATTTTAGATTTGGTAATCCAATTATTCATTCCAAATATGCCAGATTCAAATTTTAGACTTCGAATATGATCCAACAATTCTATGCCTATCTAAAAATTTTAATGCTATTCATTTTTTTAGATCTTCTAATATTTTTAAGAATTCGGTCATTATCAACTTGGAAATCCAATCGAAAGCTACTGAACATAGTCTGGTGGTCTATCAGTATACTTTCCTATCTATCCATATTTCTTAATTTATTTTTTAGATGGACTAGTTTTGAATCTGCCTGTTTGGTATTTTTTCCAGTTTCGTTGCTATTGGGTAAGATAATCTGTCTTTTTTTTATTGGTATTGATGCGGTTGTGCATATTTTCAACATAATAAACAAACGAATAAAAGAAACTAAATCGTTGCCGAAACAAATTGGAAATTTACCCTCCATAAAAAGATCAGATTTTATAGTCAAAAGTGGTCTCCTGTTAGCCAGTGTCCCCATCGTTGCACTTACACGTGGATTTGCCTTCAATTTGTATAAGTACCAGGTCAATCACCTCGATTTAATTTTACCTAATTTACCGAAATCATTTGAAGGAATTACTATAGCCCAAATTTCCGATATACATGCAGGTAGTCTATTTAATTCAACTGCTGTAAAAAGAGGGATTGACCTTTTGTTAGCACAGAACCCTGACATCATCTTTTTTACAGGGGACCTAATCAATGATTTTGCTGCTGAAATGGAAGATTATTTATCCATATTTGATAAAGTGAAGGCTCCATTAGGTACGTTCTCTATCCTCGGGAACCATGATTATGGAGATTATCATTTTAACAGACATCATTTCTTTGATCAGAAGCATTTGACCAAACAACAAAACCTTTCAAATCTCAAATCCATTCATCAACAACTGGGTTGGCAACTACTTCTCAATGAATCGAAAGAACTCGTACTGAATAACGAAAAGATTACGATTATAGGTGTCGAAAATTGGGGCGCAAATAATCCACAAAATTATGGGAATATCGATCTGGCCATGTCTAAAGTAGATAAATCCTCGCCTATCAATTTGATGCTTTCACACGATCCCTCCCATTGGCGCGCAGAGATCCTACCCAAATATCCCACAATCGACGTCACTTTCAGCGGGCATACGCATGGGGGGACAATTCGGCTATAACAACCCGAATTATCAGTGGAGTCCGGTCAAATATGCTTACCGCGAATGGGCAGGCCTGTACCGTGAAAAGCATCAGGCTCTGTACGTAAATGTTGGCTTCGGTTATCTAGATTATCCAAGCCGAGTTGGGATACTACCGGAGATCACTATATTTCACCTGAAGAGTAAAGGTTAAAGCAAATTAAATACTGTCCCTGATGGATTTTTCACCCAGTACATATTTTCGGGTAACTCATTAAATTCATCACAGATTTCAACACAATTTCTAATCGAATTTCCTATCGGCTGGTCTGAAATACCAAGAAGTAGCAATTAGAATAATGTATAATAGTGCCGGAGCCATTAAAGCGAAAGAATCTCCCGATGCAATATGCGAATACAAGGCACCAGTAGCCGTAAAGAAAATACCCGCATATGCCCATTCTTTCCAAAGTGGTCTTTTGGGCCAAAGCAAGGCAACCACAGCTAATAGTTTCCAGATTCCTAGTAAAGGAAGTATATAACTCGGATATCCCAAATGGTCTATATTTTGTATCCCACCTGCACCTTCTGTTTGAATTTTAAAAATCTGTATGATAGCAGTTGACAATAACCCTACAGCCAACCATATGGTTGCTATCCAATAAATTATCCGATTTCTTTTCATAATGCGTTGATTTATTTATTATCCTGTTAATTACTTTACATTCCTAGCCACCTCTCCTATCTTCAACACCCGGTATTATCCTTGCCACCCAAAATAAAGCAGCTCTTTTACTGACCGTTCTTTATTATGTAGCTATTTGACTACAAATATAAATGTAGTTATGTAACTACGCAATATTATTTTCACTTTTTTAAAGCGAGGCATTGAATACAACGGCTATCCTGCGATACCCCAATTAAACCTGCTAATTATTTTTTCATTTATTTGAGTTAAGATCAATCCGACGTCACATAGTAACAACAAAATAACCGTAGTTACTATTCATCGCTGCGGTGGGCCGGAAATTCTGTAAGGATGCCGTAACATTGGGGCTAAACAAGGAGGCTGCAAGGTAGGTGAAGCCGTCATCACAACTGCAGGCAAGCTAGCCGCTAAATATGTAATTCATACAGTTGGACCAGTGTGGAATGGTGTCATTACACCGTTTCTGATGGCCGATACAACACTTAAGCAGATCAAAATAGTATGTTTGACGATGATACCTTTCTACTGATCAATCAAATAATAATATAAACCTAGCTTAAAACTAAGACTACTCCGCTTCAAATTCCCATCTATATTCATAGGAAGGAACAGGCTTATCAATGTGTGGAAATTGCAGTTTTTTGAGTTCCCTAATATGTTCAAAATCTTTATTTAGAAGTAAATATATACCTGCGTTCTTACCTATTTCTCTTAATATTTCTGGGGTAATCTCTTTTTCTCGACTGTTGGCAGATATGATCATTTTTACAAATTGCTTGCCCGATGAAGTTATATACGGATTTAGCTTATAGGGCCCCGGAATACCAGTATTTTCGTGAGATTGTCCTGCCAATACATCATTGATATAGATAGCATAGTCTACATTGTTTATTTCATGGTAGAGAAAGTATGATTTTACGACCGAGGCTATTCCGCTATGACCAACTTCAGCAACCTCTTCATTTCCCCTATCTCCACCGCTATTGTTACACGACATAAACAACACAACACAGTACACAGCAATGACGATAATTTTTTTCATTTCGTATTTTCTCCTTATTTTTAAAACTGTCGCAGTATTCCTTTGACAGCGATTCTAAGCCAATACGACCAACAAGTTAACAAACCAATTTAAGGCCCTAAAACAAGAAATTGCAGATGGCTATACAGCTTATTAAGATACAAATTAGTAGGAACAAAAAAAAGGAGGTAAACAAACAGATATGCCCAACTTTTTAAAATTTCTTTATAAGTCATTAGAATTCACGATATTTGAAAAAATAAACACCCTACCAGTATCTGTTTAAAACATTGGTTATCCAATAGCTGGATAACCATTTTTTTGCAAGAAGCTATCCTGAAGTTGCCCCACTCTCAATATAGCATGTCTAACAGTATGTAAACACAGCTTCACGATTGTTCGGCTGTCATCTATCTCGGTAAACTTTCGGGACGGCGCATACGATAAGAAGTCCCTGTGATGGCGTGCAAAAAGGCCTCAATATCTTTTATTTCATCTTTTGTCAGATTTAGGGGTTGCATCAATGGATCAGTTACAGGATAAAGTGGATCTTTTGCTTTCTGCTCAGCAGTAGCGGAATTCATCTGCATACCACTATTGTACATATTCAACAGACCGGTCATATTCCAAAACAATCCGTTGTGCATCCACGGATCGGTATTCATCACGTCACGTAGCGATGGTGTTCGAAAACGTCCTACATCAGCAGGATCCTTTGTAATCTCGTATCGTCCCAGGTCCTGATATTTCCGTTTGTAATAGGTGAGACCAATATTGTGGTACAGATCATCGGTAAAAAATTGACCATTATGACAATTCATACAGCGCGCTTTGGTGCGAAATAAATGAAGACCGCGAACTTCCTGATCTGACAACACTTTATAATTGCCATCTAAAAACTCATCAAAACGACTTCGCCTACTTGTTAATGTCCGTTGAAAAGCACTCAAGGCTTTCAGCACCTCTGGCATCGAATAATCGGCTTCCCCGAAAGCATCCACAAACAATTTGTTGTATGCGGAAATGGCCTTTAGCTTGGGAATCAGTTTTGTCAATTCCATATCCATTTCATGATGAGCCTCAATAGGCCCCAAGGCTTGTTCCTCCAATGAACCAGCACGACCGTCCCAAAACAATTCCTTGCGTGCATACACATTGAGCAACGATGGCGTATTACGCGTGCCTTCAAGATGATCATTACCAACTGGCACGGTAAGCTTGTCAGCCCAGGAACTTTGCGGGTTGTGGCAGCTACTACAGGATATTTGATTGCTTCCCGATAGAATGGGGTCAAAAAAAAGATATTTCCCCAACTTCACATCAGGCTTTTCCATTAAAGAAAAATAACCGGTATCGATCTTGGGTAGCGACTTAAATTCATTCCAATGAGCCCCAGCATCAATTGTTGGTTTTGGCCATTCGCTCACCGGCCGTCGATAATAAAGCTGTATCTCATCATCAAAGGCTTGCTGTTGATCTTTCATAGAAAGCAAACCCACAAAACCAACAATAGTAGCCAATACACAAAACTGCTTTTTCATTCTCTCTTAATTATGCTTATAAACAAGTACGATAACTATTTTAAAATATATAAGAAACTCCCAATTTACCCGAAAACCAATCTTTACCTGGCACACTTGACAACTCATAGTCTATCGGTACCAAATTACCCCTACACTGATAATCCATCTGGAGCTGTATGCTCCAATTGTTCTTTGCATGATGCGTGCCCCATACCCAGGACATATTCCAGCTATTACGTGGAGCGGTGTCGTAAAGATAATCTTGATACAGTATCTGCTTTCCAAAATCCCCTGTATTCAACTCAGATACGTAGAGATTATGGCTTGGTGACCATTGTTTAGTATAGCCGATTGTTCCTATTATGTCGGCCGACTGGCCGAGCCGGAATGTTCGATTCAGTCCCAGTCCCAGTTTAACTTGATCAAATTCCATTTGGTTACCACTAACACCATCTTTTTTCTCGGTCTTATACATACCAGCATGGCCTTCAAACAAATACTGATGTACGGCTAATTGAGTTTTAAACGAAATTTCATGCCGACGATAGGTGTAGTTATTTGCTAGATAACTATAATTAAAATCCTGTCCATTTTCAATTTGTCCCTGCAGCGCTACTCTTAGCAATCGCTTACGATGCATCTGCCGGCTCCATAAAAAATCGATTGATCCGATATCTTTTTTATAATCATTTAAGGACAAATAGGTCTGTTTTGAGTTATCATTTCGTCTGAATGATTGTTCTTCATTTAGATAGCGACTATTAAAATAGATCTTATTCCTATCATTGGGTTTCAGCAAGATATGCGCGCCGACGCCTTTACGGTGAATAATATCGTTGTAATTGATCTCTTTTAGTCGCTCACTCGCACTTCCAAAACCGTTCATCATCCAATTGACATACAATGGGTCTTCTGTATTGGTTGTATACTTGTCATTTTTATAGCCCACGTTGACCCGTTCAGAACCATATCCCCAAATACCAGCAATATGATAAGAAAATGTTGGCAGATTGTGACCAACACTCAATTCAAACTGCAGGTTCATATCTTTGATATCGCCTCTGGGATCATTATTGGAGTAGTGAGAGCCTAATCGATAATCGATGCCCAGGGAAATCGGGAGCTTAGCATCGAAGAATGCTCTTTGGATTCCCGCATCGAGCTTATAGGTCTCTCGACTGTATTTATTTTTTCGCAACGAACCAAAATACAATGGCGCATCGACATTCCATCGTGACTGATGGCGCAAAGCAGTACTGTCTTCTACGGAGCGGTCATATGAAAATCTTCCCCAAAAGCTAGTTTTGCGCCAATCGGTCTTCCCTTCCGTATACAATTGGGATTGAATGAGCCCATCAGTTCCTTGCGCCGCCTTAAAGTCCCCTTGCCCCCTGCTGTGCCGAATACCAAATAGAGAAGATCTATTTTTGATTTCCTCAGGAATCCATACCCTATTTCGTATGGCCATATCATGCATTATTACAAATGATGGCTGATACCAATAGGTCAAAGCTGCTGTTGAATCTAAAGAATTAGACGTACTCTGCCCGAAGACAGCGTGGTGGGCTAAGAAAGCCCCCCAAAATAACATGATGTATCTCACACTTTTCATTCAGGTATTTTTTATAAAATACCAGCTTTCCAACGAAAAAGCTGGTATTGGGAATAACCGTTTTTCATTAATCACCAAATCCAAATGGATTTGCTTTTATCGCGATAAAATCTTCTGTGGAATTATTTGTATCTTTTAATTTACGAACTCCATTGTTCGTTTTTTCGGTTTTGCGAATTACAGATTGCGATGAATAGCCACCTAATGGTGCGAAAGTAAAACCTGCATCCTGTGACGCCGTCAATTTTTTAGGAATTCTCGCGTCCTTGGTGTTTGGCTGTACTTCTACGGCATCCATAATCCAACCGACAGGTAACTGTCTGTATTTTTTTGCGGTGGAAGTCGGAACACTGATGGACGGTTCCGCATAGCTCTTCAAATTCTCCACGTCTGAACGATTCGCGTGCTTAAAAATAACATAAGCATCCCGTCCTAAATTATCCAATATCCAGTCATTCCCCGTATAATCCAATATCTCCACATTGGGAACAGCCGGATTGTCAATATCTGTTGCAAAAGGAGTTTTGCCAGGGATATCTCCAAAATAAACCTCAAAATTAGCTTTACTCAGGTCTACTGTAAGATCCGGATTCTTGATGGCTACTTCTTTTCCATTATTACCAACAAACGGTGCTTTATGGTTTAGCGCATTTTGCGCAATTACAATGCTTTTACCAGGTTCCACTGGATAGGTCTTTCCATTGCCAGGAATCATAAATAAATCTCTTAAGTAAACATAGTCTGTATTTTCTGATTCGTAGCCGCCCATTCCTGAAGATTTACTCCAATCCAATTGGCCATTGGATTGATAGTAATCGGATTGACTGGTCGGAGATTGCCTTCCCCATAACCGGCCAAAGTAAAGACTATCGGCATATAAAACACGTTCTGTATTATTGTAAACTTCAAAAAACTGATCCCTGAATACCGCTCCTTCTTTATTATCAGAACCCGCATAGTAAATCTGCTTGATGACAAAGTCGCCCAATAGACCTGCAACCAATTCCATATCCAAAGTCGTAGAACTGGTTAAACTGATTTTTTTCAGCGAAGCATTGAATGTCACGTCTTCAATACTTGATTCTCCTGTCAAACTGTTGTATTGCGCTTTGGGTATCGTAATAGAAGCATCAATATCATATTCACCCGGTATAATAGAAGTCAGGTTGACCACACCTTGGGACGAAGAATATGTAGCACTGGTTTTTGTTGCCAGATTGGTTATCTTAACAATAACCTTGCTTAAGTCCAACTTGGTATTAAAATTTTCAGAAGCATATTTTAAATTCAGCTTAATATCCAGCGGTTGTACACCGGATGTATTATCTTTTTTACAGGAGATAAAAGGTAAAAAGAGAAAAGGAATTAAGTAACGAGTTTTCATTGTGTTTAGTTTTTATGTTAAAATTTATAAGTCAGTTGGGCGCCATAGTTGGGAGATGAATTTGGGGCTTGCACTGAAGAAGCTCCTTCCCTATAAAAGCGCGGTTGGTAATCCAGAAAATTATAGACGTTAAATGACAGGTAAATATTCTTGCCTATTTCCTTGGCCATATTGAGACCAAAGTTCCAGTAGATGTAGTTGTTTTCAATATTTACCAAGTCAGCTTCATTTTTCCTTGCTGTGTATAATTCGAGATGCTTCGGATTGTTTATATCAAATTGATCAATGGTATGATACGTATAATCACGTGTATAATATCCTACAGGAATAATATCTCGGTAATTAGATTTATTGTAGTTTAATAATTCACAGTCTGCACTCAGTTCAATAATCAAACGCAAAGCGGGAAAATGAGTTGAACTTCGTAACTGCGCTCGACTTAAATAGTTCTTGGTAGATTTGGACGGAAAAAATCCAAGGATAACGTCATCTAACGCTGTCTTTTCGGCATTAAAATTCAAACGGCTTAGCGCACTGGAACTAGAATTGGCTAGGGTAAATGCGGCAGTAGCGGAGAAAGTTGTCATAATCTGTTGAATTCTAGGTGTAGAATACATGACTTCCGCACCAATATTGGACGATTTATTACTATTGGCAAAGTACAGATTGGACATTAAATAGCTTCTCGTCCCCGTCTGTTCAACTATTGGTTTACCCCCGGGCACCGCAGTAGCCGAATAGGTAGGCAAGTCAATGAGTTGATCAGCCGTAACCGTGTTGATTCCGCGCGTATTTTTTTTATAGAAAAGATTCGTACGTAGTTGATGCCCATTCTTATGCCATGAAAACGATGATTCCAGCGTTTGCCCTACACTACTTTTGAGATTGCTATTATCTTTTTCATAACGCCGCAAGTAAATCAATGCCATACTTTCGTCAACCTTACCATTATAAGAGTTGAGCAATATAATTTCATCAAAAGTAGGCCCGGGATATAGTTGTGCTAATCCAGGAGATTTGAAGGATAAGCCGTATGCTAGCCCAATCTGAGTTGATTTAGAAAGTGAATAATTGATATTGGTTCTTGGAGAGATGGAAGAGTGACCATTCATAAGATCCCAGCGAACGCCCGCCCGCACGCTAAGATCCCTTCCCCATACTTTTGTCCGCATAGCATCCTCCGCATACAAGCCCAGGTTTTGCAAAGCGTTTGTTAATGAAAAATCATAATACCTATCCGATCTCGCTCCAAGATCCTTTTTGGGAATAGAAGGATCTGCAATTCGCCCCTTTCCACGGTTGATGTCATAACTATAGTTACTTCCAAAGTTTATTTTGTGGATAATATCGCCGGTAATTGCGATGGCATTTCCTTCCAATCGGGCATTTAAATTCAATGGTCTATTATCCACATGATCTAGCGCAGTATACTGACCAGGTGCATATTGTCCTTCTACAATTCCAGTTTGCACAGAATCGGTATAAAGCACGACTGCACCATTATAGTAATACTCCCGATAGGTTTTCTGCAGTGTTGAACTTATTCCTGCATTGAGACTAATGCTTTTAAGGAATTTATGGTCCAATTTGTAACTGGTTCGGCTAGCAGCATTCCAACCCCAGCCGCCAAAAGAAATGGCATTCGAGAGTGGGTCATCTGGATCTTTTCGGACCTGATCAATAACTTTATTGTAAGAGCCTGAGAAGGTTTGTTTCAGACGCTTATCTGCGCCAAAATAGTTTGTCCATATCAAAGTTCCGTTTACGCGGTCGTATTGTTTCAGCTTATCTCTATTGTCTGCGTAAGACTGCACATAACCGAAATCCACATTAATTGTCCCAAGCTTTTTTCCGAGCTGCATTCCCTTAGACAGACCATATGAAGTTGCATTGCTCCGCACTTGAAGCCTAAAAAAAGCCGGAGTCTTGCCTGCCTGCCTTTCGATAATAACGGCACCATTTGATAAATCGCCATAGCGTGCCGGTGCTACGCCAGAAATAACTTCCAAATGTTCGATATTTTCTATCGGTATCTGACGCAGATCCAGACCGCTAAACACGTTTTCTCCAGAATAGAATTTTCCCGTTGTCGGTCGACCGGTTAAACCATAATCTGAAGGTCTAATTGCATTCGTTGCGGAAGACATGCCAAATATTCCAGCGTTCCGCCCTTGCATATTTCCATTGTTACCCAAAACCATGTCATCCATTATGATAGCGACACCAAAGGAGTTATTCAGTTCATTCGCGTCTAGCGATCGTCCTGTAGTCTCACTAAAAGCACCTCTCAGCGTCAGATTTTGCATCTCCTGCACAGAAGGGGCTGTATTCTTCCGGTTTGGCAATCGGTTCAACAGATCGTTTAAACTTAGCGCCGGATAACGTTCAATCATTTCGCGATCAAATACGAGTGATGAGTTGCTCAACTCTCCTCTCTTCGCCTGTACCCCAACTTCTTCAAGAGCAAGACTCATATCTTGCAACAAAAAATTTTCAATCTTTTGCATCGAATCTAACAGGACTGTCCTTTCAACCTTTTTCTTACCAATGTAGGAAACCGATAGCGTAACAAGTTTGCCATACTGCTCTTTAGGGATGGTTAAACGATATTCACCACGCCCATCGCTCATACTGGAGAATCCTAACTGATCCAAAATAACGGTACTTCCCAATAGGACTTTCTTATTACTATCAGTGATCTTTCCCCGGATGTATATCGACTGTGCATGCGCAACTGCAATTGTGTAAAATAAAATAAAACTAGTCCAATAGAGCTTTTTCATAAGTGAGAATAAAAGCGCACAAAAAGGCACATCTATTTAAAATGATTCTAAACAGATGCAAATGTAACGTATTTTAACACAGTATTTCAAATTATTTTTAATAATTCTAAATAAACTGCTGCATAAAAAATTAAATATGAACTAGAAAGACGCAAAAAACAGAATACTGACACGGATAATTTTTACTTCGAAATTGTGCGTAATGCTTTTCGAATAATGTAGTGTGTTTCCTTGGTATTACTTTCTTCTTCCCAAAGATGACAAAGTGCTCTAACAAAACCAGGTTGGCTTTTGCTTGCGTCATTCAGCCAATTTGCGACGCTATCCCGAACATATTTTGAAGGATCGGATTTTAGCGGTTCTAAAATAGGCAAGGCTAGACTTGGTTCCTGCTTCAACCGATCGATGTGCTTACACCATACGCCCCTCGGTCGAGTTGACTCCGTAGCAAAACGCCTCACATTTTCATCCTTCTCCATCGCCCATAGGCTCAGATAGGTAATGCTCCTGTCCAAATCAAAAGCTATCCTATTACGGATGGCCATCCAGCTGATTTCTCGTACACCAAAATGTGTATCTGCAGCAAAAGGACGTATTGATGAAAGCAGTTCCTCAATTTCAAGCTGTTTATCATTTCCAATCGCGTAGGTCGCCCAGCAACGCACGAGATCTGCAGGATGATTGAATAATATTGTCAGGAAGGTATTATCACGATTTTGTGTGATCATGTCGAACAGCGCACGTCCGATCGTTTCATTGATGGAATTTACCGTCGGTTTCTGTAACTGCTCCAACAGCAACAAGATTGGCTTTAAGTAGTGAATGCGCGCATTCTGCTGAAGAATGTGCTCAAGTAAAAGCCGTTGGTCAACAGCTAGCCACTCTACAAGATTTGCAGTTTCAATTTCACCGCGGTTCAGACTGGCTAGGCAGTCTATTGAAATATCAGCTGTCCGCCTTACCCCTTTACGTTGTACTTTGCCCATAGCTGTATGATTAACGCATCAATATTAGTCTTAGCTCGGGATTACAGTAAGGACACCAGTTGCCGCGGAAAAAGGCCACGCTAACCGTTCCATTCTCCAGAAGTTTTCCGAGCTCAATTTCGCTATGCAGCGAATTCATCAAACTAAAATTCCGGACCTTGTCCCCCATCTGCAGGCTCTTTTCGGTTAGATCGCCAGACTGAAGATCCTGAATGGATCTGCCAAATATTACCTTTATTTCAAGACGAAGATTAGCTAAATTCGCATTTAATTTAGCAATTTTGTGTTCTAAATTTTTCATGATGCTGTACGTTATTTCTGCAAAGTTTTAAAAGTAAATGCACAATCACAATACCGCATATTATTATCCCTATGGGGCAAAAAAGTCAATTTTATGAGTATAACAGAGAAAGCAATAAAACAAAAAATATGTCCATTGGAATTTGCCGTCAATGCGATTAGCGGGAAATGGAAAATTCCGATTGTCTGGCGTATCAATGAAGGGGAAAAACGCCCAAGTGAAATGCTTCGTGGTATTGCAACAGTTGATAGACGGGTGCTAAACCAACAATTGGCCGAAATGGTCAATGATGGTATTTTAAGTAAACAATCTTTCCATGAGCTTCCTCCCAGAGTGGAGTATTCATTGACACCCTTAGGGAAAAGTTTAGTGGAAGTACTCTGGAAATTAAATGCCTGGGGAGAACTTTTATTGGAAAATTCCAATAAAAATTAGCACAAAGGGGCAGATTCGAGCCACACACCGATGCGCTATTTGTACGAAATGCGTTCGCCCCAGCTATGACAGCTATTTACGAAAACTGCAAAACACAAAATGCTGTTTCGTGTCGAAGGGTGTTATATGGTCAATAGTCATACATTCAATTTTCCTAAAACATGTCTGGAATAAATCGCTTATTGATTGTGCTGAATACTGTTTAATAGTAATGCCACTACATTTCTTTGGCCCCTGTTCAGAAAAAGTTCCAACGACTAAAATACCTCCCACCGCAATTGATTGATCTGCGATTTTGATGTAACGATCAATCTCCTGGCGAACAGTCAAAAAATGAAAGGTGGCCCGATCATGCCAAAAATCATAAGTTGCGTCGGGAACGAAATCCAAGATATCCGAAACAATCCATTTGACTTTAGTCGCCTCATCCCCTAATCGCTTCTTCGCTCGTTCAATTGCAGCGTTGGATATATCCAATACAGTAATATCTTCAAATCCTGCTTTCAGCAAGAAATCAACCAGGAAACTGTCACCACCACCTATATCGATGATTTTCGCCTTTTTTGGAAGGTTAGCTTGCTCTATAAAATGTAGCGATGCTTCTGGATTGGGCTGGTACCAGCTCACTGATTCCAGCGGCTTGTTTTCGTATATGTCTTCCCAATGCTTCTTTCGATTAAAATTTTCCATCTGTCTATTGTCCTGGTAAAATTTGATGATTGATATCTAATGCCCTAAGGTTTAGGGCAAAATTTTTAGCTCCTTAAAGACTTTCCGCGTATCTCTTTGCGGCAGCGCGAGAAATCAGGACGATTGAACTTGCGGTCCTGAATAAGCCGCGTTGCAAAGAAATAAATCTTTTCTTTTTGCTCAACATAACCTATCCACCATCCGGTATTGATCTGATTGGCCATAGTCCATCCCGTTTTAGACCAAACTGTACCCGCAATCCTGTCTATTCGAAAATATCCATATTTTCATCATAAATAGGGCTTTTCATATCCAGAAATTTCAACACACTGTGAAATACGTGATTTTGGGTCAACGTTTTATTTGGTTTCAACTGTTTTGAATGATCAGAAACCCAAACAATAAAGGGAATCTCGTATTGCTCTTTTGGTGCAATGCTCATCGGCAATCCGTGCATATACAGGTTATTTTCACCCAGCGATTCGCCATGGTCCGAGACGAACAACATGGCACTATTATATTCCTTCAATTGTTTTAGATCCTCAATCAGATTATGTAAAATATAATCTGTATAAACCACGGTGTTATCATAAGCATTGATCAACTCTTTTTTAGAACAGTTTCCGAGTTCAACACTATTGCATACAGGTTTAAACAGCTCGAATCGAGCGGGATATTTTTTGCTATATGTTGGCCCATGGCTTGTACTTTTGTGGAGCACAACAAAAATTTTATCTTTTTTACTGGAGGATATTCGCTCCTTTAGACCTGTTAAAAGTACCTCATCGTAAGCACATCCTTCACCCTTACAATTTGTGGCAAGTTGATCATTTGTTTCATATTCTTTAATATGTACAGGTGGCTCCCCCCAATTACTTGTTCGCCAGATTACATCGACATCATTTCTATAGAGATAGTTCGGCAGGATTTCATACAAATCATCTGTATTTTTATGTTCCAATATACATTTTACTCCTGCTGTCGTATAGGTGGAGCAAGAAGTTGCGTCAAAATGATAAAGGTTGGGTGTTTTGGAAAGTAGCGGATTTGTATTCTTTTGATAGCCATATAAGGAAAAGTTATCCCTTCGAGCAGATTCACCAATAACAAGGACAACCACTGTCTTTTTGTGGTCAGTTATCGTCGCATCTGGCAATAAAATCTCTTTTTTATTTTTTTGATGTTCGTGAATGTAAAAACGCGAAATATTGACGGTATAAGACCACGGCATGGCAAGTGCGCCCAAAGTCTTCGAATTCTTGTCGATCCATAACCAATTAGTCGCATTGGCGAATATTAAAATAACGATAAATAATAGCGAAAGTGACGAAGTGATAAAGAACTTCTTTGGTTTATCCTTTATTACTTTTGCTTTAATAATGAAGATACTGGGAATAATACCGAGAAAAACGAGATAAACGATCAATTTCAGGGAAAAGAAACCGCTGGACTCGGAATAACGGGTATTCAAGATATTGCCGATCATGGTTTCATCCAAAATAACGCTATAGGTATTTACAAAATAAACGGCTACTGAATTGATCAGAAAGAACAACACAAGTATCGATTTCCCGAAGCGACGCGAGGCTGAAAAAAATAGATAAAGTACAAAAGCATTCATCACCAGCATCAAAATCATTAGACTGCCAATCAGAACAATGCCCCCAAAGCTTTTATAATCAACATTTTTAAAAACAAAAGTATAAAATGGAAAATGGAAGAATATAAAATTCAACACACTCACGAAAAGGACAAAATGAACTAGTTTTAAGCTATTTTTTAGCATAAACGGTAATGATTTTATAAAGTGTACTAATTAAGCAGATAAATGTAAAATAAAATATTAGCAAATTATCATTAATTATTCTATTGACCAATACTATACTGAAAACGAGGAATAATAAAATGAAAATTGGATAATACCGTTGGTCGTTGACCCAATTCCATAATTTAAATTCCCTGCTAAAAAAAATTCCGAGCAGCCCCGAAACATATCCTATAATACAGCCACTAACTACATCTAATGGATAATGTGCCCCCAACGCGACGCGAGATAAAGCAAGCATTAACCCAATACATGTTAAACCAAAAAACCACATTATTTTATAACTCAATCGTTGCGGCATAAAAGCATACATGATAACGGTCAGCGTTGTAAATATCGTAATGGAATGGCCCGAAGGCAAGCTATTGTTACCAAGAAGCATCTTACCAGTAATTAAAAAACTCGTTTGATTAAACACCGCTGCAGGTCGTGGTACAGCAAATGCCACTTTTAAAACAATGGAAAAAAAAGCTGAAATTAGCGATGCTGATATCAATGCTTCCCATAATTTAGGCGCATATAATACAAAAACACTCAATAGTGACAGGCTAATTAAACAATCTCCAAACTGTGTAAAATTAGACTCAAGATTTGGATATTGTCCGAGGTAAGCATTTATTGTGAAAAAGCTATTCTTCTGAATGACCGTATAGCCATATACATTCAATGCATGATTAAAATAGAGAAATAGCATGAGCAGAACTAATAGAAGTATAGGTAGAAAGAACAAAGGTTTTCTAAGCCTAGCATAATTATGGGTTATCGTCGAATTCATATTCATCGTCTACTCGTCTTTTAATCGAGTAAAGAACGGTTCGAATTCTGTAGAAATTTAGAATTTTAAGCTTGAACATATTTTGTTTAATCTATTGGATCCCTTTGCCGTTAGGTCAGGAACGTCCTATATATTGATAAATGCCAAATCGGTCCATACGCATGGCATATTTTGACGGGTGCGTTTTTTCAATTTGCCGGTATCCGTCGCTTGATATTGTTATTACGGATGTTGCCATGGACTGCGATACCCTCTCTGCAATAATTGAGTTGCTTCAGGGTCATTAACACATATTTTTTGCGTAGGATCATAAACCAGGGGCCGATTCAACTGCATCGACAAATTGGCTAATATGCAACTTGCGGTGGAGATATAGCCTTCTTCAATATCGGCTACAGGTAGGTGATTATTTTCAATTGCTGATAAAAGATCAAGCATATGTCGTCGCGTTGCCGGAGCTGTATGCAGTTCTATTCGATGCTCTTCCAGATCTTTAGGAAACGTCTCTTTTTCTAAGATAACATCCTTTCGGATAGTCTCACCTTCTCCGATGGGAATGAACTCATATTTCATCACACTTCCCTTTAAAGTACCTTTGTCACCGTATATAACAAATGCCCAAGGATATTCAGGGTCTGTTGCTGCTCCCCATGTCCTATGTTGCCAGACACAGTTAAGATCTTCGTATTCAAATAGAGCGGTCTGCGTATCTGCAATCGTCGATTTGCCTTCTTTTTGGACATAAATACCGCCTTTGGCACTCACGCTTTTGGGCCATTTAAGTTGCAAAAGCCAACGTACCGTATCAAACATATGCATCCCCATATCGCCGGTTATCCCATTTCCATAAGCCATAAAGGTTCGCCACCAGCTGCCATGCGGTAAACCATCGTAAGCTCGTAAAGGTGCCGGTCCTGTCCATAACTCATAATCTAAGAACTCTGGAACTTGTTGTGTAGGCGGGTTACCATTTTTCCGCATATGATAGTAGCAGCACATCTCCACATGCGAAACCTTACCAAGCAGGCCGCTATCGACCACCCGCTTCTTAGCGTCGATGAGATGCGCCGTACTGCGCCGTTGGGTCCCTACCTGCACTTTCCGGTTATATTTTCTAGCCGCGCGCCATATGGCATCGCCCTCAAGTACATCCACACTGATGGGTTTCTGCAAATAAAGGTGAGCCCCCGAACGCATCGCGTCTATAGCCTGTCTTGCATGCCAGTGATCCGGTGTGCCAATAAGGATAAGATCGAATTTATGGTTAGCGAGCATCTCCCTATAATCTCTATAAAGCTTTGGAACCTTTTTTGAAACCTGGCGCTCAGCAGTTAATCGCCCCGCCTCCTGCAAATGGTTGTCGTCAACATCACATATGGCGATAACATCAACATCCCGAACCTGCATTAAACGGAACAAATCACTCTTCCCATACCAACCCGCACCGATCAATCCGACCCGAAAATTTTTAATCGCATCTTTAAACGACAGACCTTTAACTTGCAAAGCGGATAAAGTTAAGACTGCTCCCGCTCCTTGAATAAATTTTCTCCGATTTAGATTGAACATAGACACAATTTGCTGGTTTATTACCTAATATAAGAAAAATAAGCAATAAACAATAAAATATTGCATCAACAAGCGCAGCTATAGAGCGGATAATCTGGGAAATTACGGAAAGAAAGGCTCGGAAGATATAGATATTTAACGACTATTAGCAGTCGGGGAATGGATTAAATCGGTTTGATGGACTGAGTCCCGGCTTTGATTAAAGGTTCCGGGACTGTGCCAATTTTCTTATAGACTAAAACTATTCAAAAAACTCTCTAATTCTTCAATTGCTACATTATTTGCTGAAGAGACAGTTGCAAATCGATTTGATTCGAGATATTGAATGCTAGTCAAACCATCGTTTTCAAACATGCTCCAGTCAAAAGACGCCAGCCAACCTTTGTAAGGCTTAACCTGCATTTTGGTTCCTAGGTCTTCAATTGATTTTAGGTCGATATAGTTCATCAAATTTAACTTTACCTGATCCGAACCTGGACCGGCTCCGTCGGTAACCATCAAATAAATATTTTGCTCTCCCTTCACATAGTTTGCCGTTGCGTAAGATCCTGACTCCGCATCCTCGAAAGCCGTCACCTCTGTGAGCTTAAATCCGTTGATTTCCGGTTTGAACTTTGCCTTAAAATCAGCCGAACTGATAGGCTTCATCTTTCTCAGCGCTGTTGCTAATTGTTCAACCTTCAATGAGTCTGAATTTACCTGCACATATTCAATGTGTTGAACAGCTAATTGCTCTCCGGCAAATACAGCCTTTGAATTGGCCATGCTCGCTAGGGCCGCACATACCATACTAATTCCTAAATAAGGATACTTCATATCATTATTTCTCTAATCTTTCTCCCCTATAAACAAAAAGCACACCACTCTTTCAGATAACCTTCACTATTTCTTTAAAAATAGTGTAAATTCACGTTTACCAAACAGTTAGAAAATGAAAAGAGAAACCATATACCTAAAAGTAATATTATTTTACGTGGCTTCGCTGGTGTTGTTTGCTTTCGCTGCCGCTGTGACCAAACAGACAGCGTTGTGTTGCAAAGGGTAGCGAACATCAGTCTGAAAACATCGCGTTTATTGCCTATACGATTGTAATGCTTTTGGGTATTCTCATCGTCTATAGACTATCAAAAAAAACATCGTTTCAAACGAACAATAGGAACCAGATCCATTAATTCCACAATCGATGCACAAGACATCGGCAAAAGCCTTTTCAAACATATCATTTCCTTATTCATATCGACGCCTTGTAGACACGAAGCTACAACAACCAGACTTACTGCAAGTTCTAAAAATAAAGGCACGGCTTTTGTAAACTACTAAATAAAAAAAAGTATTATGAGAAGAACGCCTTACACCACATCTGTTATTATATTACTCGTCTTATGTGTGATTATACTAATGAACACATGTTCAAAAATTGCCTAATTTATATCCAGTTTGGGCAAAATTGCAAAACCAGTGATAACGACGAGTTCATCGCTGAAAACAGCATCTAAAAAATAGATTCTTAGGCCCTCCTCATGGCTTTCATCAAGTAGCTAAATTTCGCTTTATTGATCAGGAAAGAACGCGATCCAGACAGATTGTACAAAATTTCGTTTTTCCCGGACGTATAATTACAAAAAAGCCCTAGAGCGAGGAACTCTAGGGTCTTAGCCATATATTAACCTATTTTATGAAAAGTATTTGTATCAATAACGTCTTAGTTTCCTATTTATTTTGTAAAACATAGAAATTTCTTAAATTTTCTTTTTTCGTACAAAGATTCAATTCCTATCACTTGCCTTGTAATTATTCCTATAGCTGTCTTTTACCAGTTCATATCAATTACCTTACAGCGGTTGTGCTAAACCAATCAATAATCCCTCTACTCCCCTTAGATAACAGAGACGATACGCATTTTCATATTGTACCGCCTCCCCGACCATCACAGCTCCATGATTGTCAATGAGTCGCCGCAGCACATCATCGATATCTTCAACGGTAAACATTGCCCGCAAATACCCCAAGGCATTGACCGGAGCGTTTCTATGATCTGCAATTATCGCTGGATCAATAAATCTTGAAAGCTCCAATCGGCTATGCCCATCTGGTGTCACCATCATGGCGATCTCCACATGCTGAGCACCGAGACCTGTTATTAGACCTGCCCATTCCCCTTTAATCTGTGCCCTTCCCTCCAAATGTAAACCAAGTTCTGAAAAAAACGAAATCGCGTTGTCCAACGACTCCACCACGATACCCATATTATCCATTCGAAGTAACTTACTCTTTTCCATAATACATCATTTATAAGGACTTATAATTCCTATTAAAGATACAAAGGAAAATTTTAAGGCGACCACTTTACCCAGTCTTTAGAATTTATAGGACAGGCCAGCTTTTACCATAAAAGGTGTTCCAGGGGTGAAATGCAATTCAGAAACGGGCTGTTGTTCATTTCTTAATCGAGTCTCGGTCTCAAACTGTGCTTCATTCCATTTGGTGTCAAATAAGCTTTGGGCCTGCAACAAAAAATTCCATTTTCCCACGCCATAGTTAAGCAGAAGATCGTTGACCAAATAACCTTTAGCACGTACCGAATTATCTTCTTTCGCTGGTTTTGTATTCATATAACGATAGCGCAAATTGGCCGAAATGCCGAGCGGTAGCTTCACAGATACTCCCCCTGTACTTGTTAAAGAAGGTACCAGCGGGATATAGTTTTCGCCTTTTGGTTGGTCAATTGCCCGCGCGTACGCATAATTGATGTCGCCATCAAAATATAACCATGGAGTAGCTTGATAGCGTAGACTCAAATCAGCCCCCAGACGTTTCGTTTTGCCTGAAGGCTCTACAACAGCTTCATCCCCGACGTACACAAATTCTTGCTGCAGGTATAACCCCCATAAAGCAGGCTGAATAAAAAGGTTATCAGTTGGCTTCCAGATCAAGCCAAGATCTGCACCAAAGGAAATGGGCATAATATCTTTTCCCTGTTGTTCCATCACCACCCTGATATCGTTGGAATGAAATCCCATACCCGTTTTCAAATAGATTTGGGCGCTATGATTGAACGTATATCCAAAGTTCAGCTTTGGGCTGATTCTTGTTGCAGAAGCCTCTTGCCCTGCAGGATCACTTTTCAGCTTATCATGCAAGTTGAAAATCAAGTGATCGACACGTAATGCAGGATTAATCGTCCATTTTCCAATACGCCAATCCAGATTGCTATAGGCATGAAGATTCATTTCTACACCCGAAATATGCGAAAGCCGATCCAATAATTCGTCGCGCTGATAGACATGGTTCAGTTGAAGATCTTTGATATCATCCACTCGGAGCCCAACCCCCGATGTCCAAGAAAGCCGACTATGATCAAAATGAAATTGGCGATTGTATTTGTTTTCGATACCGTACAAGTATCGATTATCAACCTGCTCTATTTCATCGCCATGAATGGGGTCTTTCAGAAAGAAAGTAAAATCCGAAAACAACTGAAAGTTATAGCGTGAGAAGTAAACATTGCTTTCCCAGCTTTCCTGATCACTGATCAGCGCACGGTATTGCATCGCCAAATTCATGCGGGATGTATTCCCGCCTTCTGTAGAATCAATCGAACCCCAACGGCTAATCAGTCCCTGACGAACAGCCCGCTCCGGAATCTGACCCGATGCATTCCAACCCCAACTGAATATGGACCCCTGGAGATTGATATAATGTTTCTCATCGATCCACTGATTATATTTCGCAAATAGATTGACACGACTAAAATTTTGCTTGATGTCAAAAGGACCATTCGAATAATTGAACTCTCCTGCGGCATAGGCATATTTATTCTGCTCATGGTTATTCAGCAGATTAAGCATGGCCACGGTACGCCAGGAATCAAAAGAACCGCCTTCAACCTTAAAAAGATTATGATCCAAATGATCCAAGGTCGTAAAATTAACATAACCCGATGTGTTCAAATCGCCTTTGTCTGCATAATAAGCACCCTTGCCAAAATCAATGTCTTTTACCGTTTCTGGAATAATAAAATGGAGATCTGCGTATCCTTGACCGTGCGCATGAGAGACCATATTAACGGGAATGCCATCTGCAGTAATGGCAATATCTGTACCGTGATCATTATCAAATCCACGCAAAAATATTTGCTCAGCCTTTCCACCACCGGCATGCTGTGCTATAAAGAGCCCAGGAACTTTTCGTAACAGATCTTGCGCCGAATTAACGGGAATCTTACTTAAATCAACTTTGCTCAATGTTTTACTGCTATTGAATGCATCCACCTGAATTTGACTCAACTGCACTTCATTTTTTTGCATCTCGATTTCAATCGGAGACTTCGCTTCTTTTAGGATGTATACCTGATCGAGATAGCCAATCCGGCTCAACAATAAAGTATCCGGAAATGTTCCCGGCTGTACGGAAAAAGTACCATTCGATGCTGTATGACTATGTTTTATTCCACGTTGGTAACGTATATTGACTTCTTCTAATCTCTGTTTACTATCCTTATCTTTCACAGTTCCCTGAATTACATGTTGCTGGGCATAACTGTGTGTAGTAGACATTAGGCTTATAAAAAGGGTGATTTGATGTTTGTTCATATCCTATTTAAAAAATTACCATCCCAGAAATAACATCCCCGCACCGCAAATTGAGAGGACAGCGCCACTAATAGCGTGTACATAGCGATCAAGTTTTTCGGTGTTGAGCAAATTATAACCATAAATTCCCAACAAGACCATCCCAACCATGGTTGCCACTGTTGTGATTGTAAAGGTGCTAATCAGTGTAATCACCTCTGGCATTGAGCGGTGAGCACCTGAAAAAAATAAAAGTGGAATCAATGGTTCCGATGGTCCCATGACGAAAATTGCAAATAATACCAAAGGCGTTACCTTCGTTTTTTGATGATGGTGATGATGCCCTGATGTGCTTTTCTCATGCGTGTGTTCATGCACATACACCTCATCACCCATCACATCAAAATGCTTATGAGAATGCTTCTTTGACATTTTCCAGATCCCGTAAATCAAATATCCAAGTCCAAAAATAAATAGTGCCCAACTCGAAACATTGCCGCGCACGTCCTGCAACCAGCTGATCTTATTGAGCTGCCATCCAAGATAAACGCCAATAATCCCCAGTATGACCGAACTGAAAACATGCCCAAGCCCACATATAATGGTCCATAATATGGTTTTCCCCAACGACCATTTTTTCGATTTGGACAATACAATAAATGGCAGATAATGATCTGGGCCCGATGCAGTATGAAAAAAACTGATCGTAATAGCTGTAATAGCTAATGCGTAAAGTGTTGTGTTCATATAAATGATTTAATAGCAAAGCAGCTGATTAAGCCGCTTTCTTCAAGCAATGATTTATTAAATCGGTTTTATAGCCGTCTGTCGACCCAACCGATGATATTCACGAAAAGGAAAAGGGATTTAACCGAAAATTTTAAAGGAATGGTATAGGATACACCTGTCTGGCAGCCTGTTCGATAGATATTTATTTTGGAGTTCATAAAAACTATGCCACGACTTCTTATCCGCAAATAGCAAGAAAATTGGTAGAATCAGTCCCAAGGTACAGAGCCGAACGGCATATGCTAAATGTTGATCATAACGCCATTCGAACGAGCATTCTTCGATCGATCCGACATAAAAATCGAAATGGGATTGTGAAGAAGTTATTGCCGTTTTTGAGGTGTTTTTATAGGTAGTATGTGAAAAGACATCCTTGTTTATTTTACCTGTAAAAAACAGACAGAAAAAAACAATGGGCAAAACCATTAAAAGTTGTCTTAAATACCTATACATAGCATGTAACATCCCTATGGGATTGATAGATCAAATGTATTATAAGTTTGAGCGCATAGAGTAGCACAAATCTTGAATTTTATAGTCTTTTTCTAACCTGCTAAAAAATGTATATCTAAAAAAAACAGCGCAAAAACTTCACTTATACCAATAAAAACGCAATAAAACGGTAGAAAAACAAAATATCCCAGCATAAATCAACAGAGTTAAATTAGCACAAATCACGATTTACAACCGATCAAGTCGTTCCTATATTTTCGGCTATCGACCGGCTTGCCATATCGCTTATAATTGTAGTCTATCACATTATTTTCCCTCTTGCATCTCCAGCACCACTTGCTTCCGGATAAACATAGGATCATTAGAAAATTAAGCCATAAAATAATCCTAATTTTCTAATGATCACGCTAAAGCTGACGCAGGATTTAAAGTATAATTTTAAAGGTTTTGTCTGTGGCCAACAGCACAATACTAAGTACACACATCAGCAAGGAGTTGTAGAAATGATGATACTCTTGATGCGCCATATGTGCCGTAAACGCCGCAACCGCAAATGGAAACAACAGCAGCACTGCAGCATTCTTAAATTGCGGGTTATACAAACCTATTAAGAGCAATACTCCCCCCATTAGTTCCCCTATTCCGATAATGATCGTTCAAGTCTTATTAAAACCCAGGGACTGCATGCTTTGCATCATGGCGCTCTTTTGAAAAACTTTGAATAATGATGCATATCCAAATACATAAAGGTAGTACGCATAGCTCAACCAATGAGCGACTGATTTAATCGTTTCCATGTTATACTTTTTGTTTTCCTACAAATTTCTTTATTAATTTGCAGGAATAACAGTACATACAAGATTGTATGATACCAACAAAAAAGTTTGTATGAACCCGCGAAAAGAGAATTCAACCAATCACATTAATGAGCTATACTGGAAAGACCGTTGTGGTATTGCATTTACCTTGGCCACCATAGGTGGCAGATGGAAAATCAACATCCTTTCCTATTTGCTAAATGAAGGTAAACTCCGCTATAGTGAGTTGCGGAAAAGACTTGTGGGAATATCTGAACGTATGCTGATTGCTAAACTAAAGGAGTTGGAGCATGACAAGCTGATTAATAGAATTGTATACCAGCAAGTTCCCCCAAAGGTAGAATATGAATTAACCGAGCTCGGCCGTTCGCTCGAGGAAATATTAAACCTAATGGATAAATGGGGAGAAGATAATCTCCCCGAATCAATGCTTTGATAGTGCATAGAGTGCAAAAGTACCTAACCAATGTGACCCCATGTAATCATCCTTGGTTGTAATATTGGGCAAAGAATACTTTAAATGTTTATTCGCCAACCTATGCAAATAACTTAATTCAGGCAGCGCTTTGGCGATACCGTTTAAACAGTTGGCGCGACTAAAATTAAGTCCATCCAGATGGACCAAATGTCCGTCGGTTCGATCTTTCACAATACCCGGTTCTAAATTGAAATCGGGATTAAACAGATCTGGCATAAAATCCTTTAACCATTTACGGTAATCCTCCTGTTGCAGCACCATACTCATACAAAGGGCTTCTTCAAGACAAGGAGAAAGAAAATCGCTTCCACTTGGCTCAAAAGAAATGTTGCAGCTCTTATCCTGACTGTATAAACGAGAAGCATTCGTCATTAATGATTTTTCAAACGTCACATTTCCCGTGCTTCTTGCATAGTCCAGGGACAGCGAAAGGCCAAAGGCCGAATTATCATGATAGCCTGTCCTGATCGGATAGACCAATTTGGGCAAATATTCCTGATACGATTTTACCACATGTTTCACCAACGGTTCAAGATTCGATGCCCAGCGTTTTGCATCGGCATTTTCCCAAGTTAATAATTCCTTCTGCAGCTGCAACAACCAAGCCCAGCCATACGTACGCTCAAAGTTCTTATTGTTCTTATCTTGAAAGAAATCTAATTCAACAGCCACATTTTCTGCTGTAATATTTCGGTTCAATTGGCGTCGAATTTCACCTGAGCTATCCAAATTCGGAAATTCCTTCAAAATATGCACAATTGACCAATACCCGTGTACAGAAGAATGCCAGTCAAAACAACCGTAAAAAATTGGATGCAATGTACGCGGTGCTTTTAGATCACCATCACTACCGAGTACCTGTCCCAGCTTATTGGGATATTCCACTTCGATGCAATGCAGTGGCAAACTGAGCAGATGCTTGGCCTGAACGCTATCCAAGGTTAAAGGTTGATCATTTGAACTCGTATTTACTTTGATCGCTGAATTATTTTGACATGCAACAAAAGCAACGGACATGCAAAGAAGCCATATTATTTTCTTCATAAACCCTTATTTTATAAACGACTATATAACATTTAATTAAGTAATTGTTCTACCAGTTCAGGAACAGCTATGGTCGCCGATTCTTCAAAACACTGTATATTACGTAAAGCGTTGTCATGAGGAATCTTTTTGTCAATTAAAAACGATTTACAGTGACTAGGCGCAAATTCTTTAAGTCCCGCAGCGGGATAAACCTGTAGGGAGGTTCCCACAATAATCAAAATATCGGCCTTCGAAACCAGGCTTATCGCTTCCTCAATGGCCGGCACAGCCTCTCCAAACCAGACTATATTTGGCCTCAGCTGACTACCCTTCTCACAAAGATCGCCCATTTTGATCTCATCACCAACAATGGGATACACCAAACGGTCATCGACAGATGACTTCGACTGATCCAGGCGTCCGTGCAAATGAACGATATGGGATGAACCTGCCTGTTCATGCAGTAGATCAACATTCTGCGTCACAATACTCACCCGGTATGCTGATTCCAATTTTACCAGCGCATAATGAGCCGCATTTGCCTGTGCGACCAAAGCGGCTTTCCGTCTCAGATTATAAAACTCCTGCACCAAGGCTGGATTTTTATGCCAACCTTCAATGGAAGCAACTTCCATGACGTCATGTCCTTCCCACAATCCATTGGCATCCCTAAAGGTAGGTATACCGCTTTCAGCCGAAATACCGGCCCCCGTCAATACAACGATATTTTTCTTTTCCATCTTAAATCTATTTGTTGCACCATTGTATAGTTAAGATTGACTTTTGATATGACCTTCATCATGTCTGTAGGCCTGATCTAGATCATTCATTTATCAACAAAGATGCATAATTATCCGGCAGCTCGAGTCGGATCGAATCTTTACTCAAGGCTGCCTTACGGTTCATATCATCAAAAGAACGTTGGTAATACACAAAAGCGCTATTTGGTATATGCAGTTCACTGGCTTTCTGCGCGTTGAACACATAGCGATTATTTTTTAATTTGACATGCTGATAAATCCGATAAGTAACAACTTGAATCTGTACCTTATCAAATTTCGGAATGACCTTTAAATCCGCCGGTTCATGAAAGTATTTATCATTGAAATACATAAATTCATTTGACTCTGCTAATGTTGCTAGAGCTAACCTTCCATTGACCACTTCATTCACTAACGAATCTGCCCGCAATCGCTCGGATTTACTTCCGTCACCGGAAGAACAACAAACACAAAGAAGAGCAAAAATTGGGATCAAAACAGCTTTGATTGGATTCATAGGCCTAAGTTATAATAAAAAATGCTTTTGCGCCACAATTCAGGAGAAAATGCACCGAATACCGAAAGAAAATGGATCAGAATTAATAAATCAGCATAGTTTATATCCCGCAAAAAAGCCCAGGATATTTTGTTATCCCAGGCTTCTCTTCAACGCTAAGTGCTATCCGACCTCTTAAAGGTTATTTTCGATAGCGCCCACTTTCTCGCGATATAGCTTTATTGGTGCATCCAACAAAACAGCAATAACTGTCATATTCTTATCCAAGCGCTCTGCTGGTGCCTGAATGTAGATAATACCCGGGATGCTACTCCAATAGAGCTTATTGAAAAGCTCATGATTTATCATGGAGCCCTCACCGACCACGCGGATCCTGGCGACTCCATTTTTAACACCTTTTAGTGCAATAGGACCCGTAGGTTTTCCCTCGACAAACAGATACAATGTCTGGCGATCTTTAGAGAGCGCGCTTAGTCCTTCATAATGTCCTTCAGGTAAGCCTTTTCCAGTCTCATAAAGTGCTTCGGCATGATCCTTAATCCACTTTAATACCGTTGGATTAGTCGCATTACTACTTGGCAATTTGGTCTCTAAGCCATCCACGGTCAATCCGGAATTATCAAAGATATTTTTTCCGGCATGCAGTGTTGAAGCGATCTGACCTAAAGCACGACCTGTCAACTTATTATCCAGTACAGATTTCAACGTAACTTCAGTATCTTGCGGTGCAGTCCAACGAAGCGCCTCCGCAAAGTTCAGTGCAATCACAGTGACGTCCTGATCAAAGTTTACTTTCGTTAAATCGACTTGAACGGTTCCATTTTCCGACTTAACGTTCACTTTCGCGGATGCGTCGCCGACAACTGAGACTCCTTTAATGGCCGTATGATTAACCAAACCTCTGAGCTGCAATTCGGGTTTCTGTTCATACACGTAAAGATAAAGTGTCTTTCCGTCCTTTGATAAAGCAGATTTCCCGCCGTAGTTCACAAATGGAATACCGGCTCTTGTACCGTAGATCGCAGCTGCATGCTTATGTGTCCATCGCCCCAGCTGTTTCAAAATATTTAATTGTTCCTCAGGGATCGTTCCATCTGCCTTTGGACCGATATCCAACAATAGGTTTCCACCCATGGAAATACAATCTACCAACGTTCGAATGATCATATTCGGTGATTTGTACTTTTTATCGAAGGGTTGATAGCCCCAAGAATCATTCATGGTATAACAGAGTTCCCAAAATTTAGCATCAGGACGGGTTACTGGAATCCCTTGCTCAGGTGTATCGTAATCTCCATGATGATTCAATCGCGAGTTTATAATAATATTCGGATTATATTTTCGCAAAAGATTCAAGGTCTCTTTAGCTTTCCACTCCTCGGCACTATGCTCCCAATCCCCGTCAAACCAAAGTAATTCGGGCTTATACTGTTCGGATAGCTCAGTCAATTGCTTCTGGTAATATTTTACATAATTATCCCAACGAGAAGGCTCACTTTTCAATTCATAACGTTTTCGATTGCGCGTAAAAACATCGTAATAAGGATGGCTCCAATCGGGCAAAGAATAATACAGTCCAGTATGCAAGCCTTCTTCTTGTATGGCTTTCACAAATGGTGTGATTACATCCTGTTTGGCAGCTGCGTCTTGTAATGTCGTGATCGCTTTATCAGCCTTCGTATTCCACATCGAGATCCCGTCATGGTGTTTGGTCGTAATCACCGTGTATTTCGCACCAGCTTCTTTGATCAATTTGGCCCATTCCTTCGGTCTATAATCCTTTGCTGTAAAACCATTCAGTTGCTTGATATAATTGTCATGATTGATGTAATTATTGAAGAATGACCAAGATTCTGATATTCCATCGACAGAATAAATCCCCCAGTGAATAAAAATACCCAGTTTGGCATCTTCAAACCAATCCATTTTTTGCGGTGATACATTGTTCTGCGCTGAAACGTTTAAGCACGCGGACGCCAATAGAACAAAAAGAGAAATCTTTCGAAACTTCATAAGCTATTTTATCGATTACATAACAGTTTAAGCGGGCAAAATACACATAAATCAGCACAATCCAACTATGTAAGGGATAAATTACGTTGGAGAGCAATTGAAATCTATCATCATACTTCGCTTAGCTTAAGCTTAAAACACAAAGGGAATATTCCTATTATTTAAACGGATCTCATAGGGACTTTATAGGGACCTCATTCGGACCTCATTCGGATAAAGCCGTGTAAAGTCCCTTTTAAAAACCTATAAAGTCAGTCTTAAATACCTATGAATTTTGATGCTTGTAGCACTATGCCCTATCGTTGGATTGATTGAACATGTCGCAGTGTTAAAATTCTTCTACTTCGAGCATCAAAATATGGGCTAGTCTTGATCATTTTCACCTGTTTGTATGTGCTTACAAAAACTTCATGTATATTTGGCCGGTATGATCGAATTATATACAGATGGGGCTTCAAGTGGAAATCCGGGCCCTGGAGGTTATGGAACCATCTTAAGAACTATTTATACAGGCGATAATGAAGCCTTTAAAGGTAAACTGATCGAAAAAGAGTTTTCGGGCGGTTACCGCAAAACGACTAACAACAGGATGGAATTGATGGCTGTGATCGTCGGCCTCGAGGCACTGAAAAATCTACAGCAACATGTTACCGTGTATTCTGACTCCAAATACGTCATTGACGCCATTGATAAGAAATGGGTATATGGTTGGATACAAAAAGGTTTTGCGGGAAAAAAGAACAAAGATCTTTGGTTGCGCTTAATGAACGCCTATAAGCTCCATACCGTACGCCTTGTATGGGTAAAAGGCCATGCTGGGCATCCGTTAAATGAGCGCTGTGATCGTTTAGCTGTCGCAGCATCCAAAGATAAGGCAAATTGGAAAATCGATAGTGTTTTTGAAATGGAAGAAGGTAAATAAAAACGGGGCATTGTACAATGCCCCGTTTTTATTATTTCCATGCGATTATTCGCCGCTTTCCTTAGCTGCTAAGTATCTTTCAGCTTCCAAAGCTGCCATACAACCTGTACCTGCAGCAGTGATTGCCTGACGGAAGATGTTATCCTGAACATCACCACAAGCAAAAACACCCGGGATATTTGTTGCAGTACTATCTGGTTTTGTAATTAAATAACCTGTTTCATCCATATCCAATACACCTGTGAAAAGCTCGGTATTAGGCTTATGCCCAATAGCAACGAAGAAACCTGTTACTTCGATATCTTTTTCAGACTGGTCTTTATTGTTTACAACACGTATTCCGGTCACCACCTGACCATCTCCTAGGACTTCTTTTGCCTCAGAATTGTAGTGAACTTCGATATTTGGTGTATTCATAACGCGATGTACCATTGCTTTAGAAGCACGAAACTCGTCACGGCGAACCAACATATGTACTTTTGAGCATAATTTTGCAAGATATGTTGCTTCTTCTGCCGCTGTATCCCCAGCACCTACAATAGCAACCTCTTGGTTTTTAAAGAAGAACCCATCACATACAGCACATGCTGAAACACCAAAACCATTGTATTTTTGTTCAGATTCCAAGCCTAACCATTTTGCTGTGGCTCCTGTCGCAATAATCACTGTATCTGCGGTAACTTGTACTGTTCCATCGATCTCAACACGGTGTACCTCACCTGTAAAATCCACTTTAGTCACATATCCAAAACGCACTGAAGTTCCGAAGCGTTCAGCTTGCTCGCGCAAATCTTCCATCATCACTGGTCCAGTGATGCCTTTTGGATAACCAGGGAAATTGTCCACCTCAGTTGTTTGAGTCAACTGTCCCCCTGGCACAATACCGGTATAAACGACTGGTTTCATATCCGCACGGGCTGCGTAAATCGCGGCAGTATAACCTGCTGGTCCCGAACCAATAATCAAACACTGTACATGTTCCACTTCTTGTTTGAATTCCATAATCCTTTTTCTAAGCTATTAATTAACGTTATTTTTTAAATTTATCTTGCAATCCTTTCAGCATATCCAAAGAAATGTTCTGCGGCGCTTCTTCTTTTTGTTGATTGAATTCCTTTTTCGCAAGTTTTTTATCTTCTACAGAATGGGTGGCTGCAGCTGCTTTTGCCTTTTGCTCACTCTTTTCCTTTTTATACCGATTCCAGATATTCTCCAAGACCTTCTTGGTATACAATGGAAAATCACCATTCTGCATCCATGCGTAGTAACTGGGCTCTTGCTCAAATACTTCTATAACAGGTCTTCCTTTATGTTTACCAAAATTAATCGTTTCCAATCCCTCGGCATTATAGACGAGACGTCCGGCAAAATCTACAGGCTTACTTAGGTTGGTAAACGTATGCAACGCCTCAACATCGTTTACCACAGGATAAGATACTGTCCCATGTTTATCTTCGAATGCTGCACCCTCATATTTTGTCAGCTGCGCTTTCAAGACCTCATATGTGGCACGAACATCCGCTTCCGCTGTATGCGCATTTTCAAGATTTTCGTTGCAATAAAACTTGTATGCAGCTTTCAGCGTACGTTGTTCCATCTGATGGAAGATATTTTGAACATCCACAAATGCTCTACCCTCCAATGAAAAATCAACACCTGCCCGTAAAAACTCTTCCATAAGCATTGGGACATCGAATTTATTGGAATTATAGCCCGCGAGATCTCCATCGGCAATAAAAGCCGCAAGTTCCACTGCGATTGCTTTAAAATTAGGAGCATCCTTCACATCTTCATCATAAATGCCGTGAAAAAAAGAGGATTCCGCAGGGATAGGCACTTCTGGATTGATCTTCTTTGTATAGACTGTTTCTTCACCACTGGGCATCACTTTCAGAAATGATACTTCCACAATACGATCGGTCGCTACATTAACACCTGTAGTTTCCAAATCGAAAAATACCAATGGTCTTTTTAATTTTAATTCCATGCTGGATAATACACTTTTTTATCAAAAACCAAAAATACAAAGTAGTATTCGATTTTTGTAGTCTAAGAAATTTAATTTACAACCGCTTGATGAACTGGTTCTACTTGACTAATTTTCCCAACAACAACCTTCACCATGGCATCGTAGTCCAAGTATTTATTGGCAAGATGCTGCACCTTCTCGGGCGACATATTTCTGATCTGTTCCATATAATAGGAATAATAGTTCAATGTCATCCCATTTAACAAAACACTTTTGAACTTGTCGGCATGCGAAAAGATACTTTCCAACGAACCCAACATAGAACCTTCCATATAGGTCTTCACAAGATTGACCTCATCCTCGGAGGCCAAAGTTGTTTTCAACAAATTGATCTCCTTTTCTATTTCAGTCAACGTGGCCTGTGTTACATCTACCCCAACTTCAGTTACAATGGTCATAAAACCAGTATGTTTCAAGGTAGCAACAGCCGAACCAATGCTATAGGTATACCCTTTTTCTTCTCGGATATTGCGCATTAGGCGGGAACCGAAAAAACCACCTAATAATGTGTTGACAAATTGTAATGCCGGATAATCGGGATGTTCCCTTCCAATTGTCTGACAGCCTAACCGAATGGCAGACTGCAAGGCATTATCTTTTTCCTCATAAGCCAGGTTATTTGAACCTTGCACCAAAACTGGGACTTCCGAAGGAGATACAGCAGCTGCTCCTTGCCAATCGACACCGAAGATTTGCTCCAACTCCTGCAAAAGCTCTTCAGAAACATTACCTGAAACAATTAATGTACAATTGGTAGGAACAATTTCCCTACGGTACAATTCGATCAGCTGCGCACGCGTAATTGCATCGTAGTCTGTTAGTTTTGGTGTACGCCCATAACGATTGTTCTCACCAAAGATCAAATTGTAAAATTTGCGTCTCGCCAGATAATCATTTTTCTGAATAGAAACTTGAAACTTTTGCTTGTTATTACGCAAATAGGTATCTAACTCCTGTTGCGGAATCGATGCTTCCGTCAGAATATCTTTTACAAGCGGCAAGAGTACTTGACTATGTCTATTCAATGTATAAAGCGACAAAGAAGTTACGTCAAAAGAATATTCAGGAACAAGAAATGCTCCGTAGAAATCCACTTTATCTGCAATCTCTGCACTCGACATGGTCTTTGTCCCCTCCTTAAGCAATGCACTTAAAGTACTATTTAACAACGGATTTTCAGCCGCACCGTCAAGATAGGTATTCTCAAAGATCCATTCTATCCGTACCAGCTCCTGCTCGGGCGACTGGAATACATAGACAGGCAATCCGTTTGCAAACTGCTTCTTGATTGGTTCTTTCAAACTTATATTTCCAATTTCACGGAACTCGGGTGCTTTTGTTCTATCCAACATGTACAGCCTCCTCTTGTTTTGATTTATACATTAATATAGAAGCATTCTCCGGTCTAAAAATAACCTGAGCTTGCTGTTGAACTTCCTCAGCACTCACCTTCAAATATTTTGAAACCTCTGTGTTAATGCCGTCTGCATCCCCCAGCAACTCATGGAAAGCCAAGTTCATGGCTTTATCCAAAATTGATAGTTCTGCAAAAACATTTGTCGATTCGATCTTATTCTTCACTTTTTCCAATTCAGCTACAGGCACCAACTCGGATTTTATGACCTCCAATTCTGCCCACACCGCACGTTCACCTTCCTCTAGCGAGATGCCTTCCGATGGTTTTCCTTCAATAACAAAGAGGTTATTGTCGATACTTCCCATCACATAAGCATTTATTTCACTAAATAACTGCCCCTCTTTTACCAATCGACGATACAAACGTGAAGAAGAGCCCCTCGATAAAATGTCCGACAGAAGATCCATTGCAAAATACCCCTCTTCCAATCGAGCAGGGCCATGAAATGCCATATAAAGCGCATCCAAAGGCACCTCTGCCCAAGTCGTTTCACGCCTAATCTTATCTTGCGCGGGTTCTTTAGGCAATTGGCGATTGTATTTTTCGCCTGCCTCAATATCGCCAAACCATTTTTCGGTCAAAGCTTTTACTTCCTCAAAATGCACATCCCCAGAAACGACCATAATTGCGCTCTGCGGATTATAATGCAACTTGAAAAAAGCTTTAACATCTTCCATTGTAGCCTCTTCAATATGGCTCAGTTCTTTTCCGATGGTTGCCCAACGATACGGATGTACCTGATAGGCTAATGGACGTAATTTTAGCCAAGCGTCACCATAAGGCTGATTCAAATAACGCTGTTTGAATTCTTCACTCACGACATTCCGCTGCACTTCGAGGCTTTGTTCGGAAAAAGCCAAACTTAACATCCGGTCCGACTCCAACCACAATGCCGTTTCTAGATTTGAAGAGGGTAAAGTGATGTAATAATTTGTAATATCGTTGCTGGTGAATGCATTATTCTCGCCACCCACTTTTTGTAATTCGGTATCGAAATTAGGAATATTGATACTTCCACCAAACATCAGGTGTTCAAATAAGTGCGCAAATCCCGTCTGTTCCGGCGATTCATCCCTTGCTCCCACATCGTACAAGATATTGACGCAGGCCATGGCTGTATTATGATCCTCGTGTACCAATACACGTAGGCCGTTTTCCAACGTAAATTTTTGATAAGAAACCATCTATTTTTTCTTCGATGTTTTTAAATCCAGTTAATACCTTTTCGCAATAAAGATAAGGTTTTGGCTTCTTCGGAGCCTTCTTCAGGACGATAGTCATATACCCAATTGGCTTGGGCTGGTAGACTCATCAATATGGACTCAATCCGACCATTCGTTTCAAGTCCAAATTTAGTCCCCGAATCCCATACGAGGTTAAATTCGACATAGCGTCCGCGACGGATCAATTGCCAATTTTTCTGTTGATCTGTAAAGGTTTTATGTCGATTTTTCTCCACCAATGCAGTGTAGGTTGGTGCAAACGTGCGTCCAAGGTCACAGGAAAAAGCAAAAATATCTTCCATGCTCACCCCCGTTTTTTCAGTATTCAACTTATCGTAAAATACACCTCCTATGCCACGTGTTTCCTGGCGATGTCTGATATAAAAATAATCATCCGCCCAATTTTTAAACTTTTCATAGTAGGTAGAATCATGTCTATCACAGACATCTTTCAGCTGCTGATGAAAATAACGCGCATCCTCTTCATCGATATAATGCGGAGTTAAATCAATACCGCCGCCAAACCAACGAATCTGATCGTTCAGTTCAAAATAGCGGATATTCATGTGTATAATAGGTACGAAGGGATTGTTTGGATGGATTACAATGGAAACCCCTGTCGCAAAAAAATCATCTTCTTCCACCGCAAATGACTTTTTGATCGCTTCAGGTAATTTGCCATACACAGACGAAAAGTTAACGCCTCCTTTTTCAAAAATTTGACCATTTTGAATGATCCTGGTGCGACCGCCACCGCCGCCTTCACGCTCCCACAATTCTTCTTCAAAGCGTGCCGATCCGTCTAATTTCTCCAGCGCCTGACATATTTCGTCCTGAATTTCTTTATAAGCTAAAGCAATCGCTTCTTTTGTTATCATCTACTCTATTGCTACTTTATTATGTTAATTTTTCGCTCAATGCTTGAATAATTTTAGATGCAGGGAGGTGTTCATACAAAATTTGATGCACGGCATCGCATATTGGCAATTCCACCGCATATTTTTTCGCATACTCTTGAATACATGCCGATGCGTAATACCCTTCAGCCACCATATTCATTTCCAACTGCGCAGATTGTACACTGTAGCCCTTTCCGATCATATTACCAAAGGTTCTATTTCGGCTAAATTGGGAATAGGCTGTTACCAAAAGATCCCCTAAATAAGCCGAAGTATTCACATCCCTTGACGTATCACCATCTACTTTACCTACAAAACGACGCATTTCGCGAATTGCATTGGAGACCAGCACAGCCTGAAAATTATCACCGTAACCTAAGCCGTGGCAGATACCTCCAGCTAACGCATAGATGTTTTTCAATACTGCACCAAATTCTATTCCGAGTACATCTTCCGAAAGAATCGTCTTGATAACCCTTGACGACAGAAAGGAAGCAACCAATGCTGCACTATCCAGGTTCTTACAGCCGAAAGTTAAATACGACAATTTGCCTAAGGCAACTTCCTCCGCATGGCAGGGACCACCAACCACACAGATCTGTTCAATATCGACCTCATAGCGTTGCTCCAAAAACTCACCGATAATCAAATTATCTTTGGGAATAATCCCCTTGATGGCTGAAACAACAATTTTATTTCTAAAATCTTCCTTCGTCACATTGGCCAGTGCATCCTTCAAATAGGCCGCAGGCGTATTTAAAATGACAATATCTGAATTAGTAATTACATTTTTAGCATCGGTATCAATCGTCGTAATACTAAGATCAACCGAAACACTGCTCAGGTAAGTCGGGTTATGTTTGAATTTTTGAATATATCCTGCATCCTCTTCCTTTCTTACCCACCAAAAAATATGCTTGTCTTGGTCATTTTCACATAGCATCTTGATCATAGCAGTAGCCCAACTTCCGCTACCAATTATACCAATCTTTTTCCCCTGCATGTCTTTAATTTGTTTTCGACAGCAAATATACTTATTTACTAACGAGATATACGATTCACGCGGTGAGATATGATACTTTCGTTACTTTTTAAGCAAATAAACGCTCCCAGAAGCCTAATTCCAAGCCAACATAATAATCGTTGTTTTCGAATTTTATGGGGTAAACGCGAATAAAATCATGCTGTTCGGGATTACCTCTTCCCGACACCAGATCGAATTCATGGCGATGAAAAGGACAGATTACTTTGCCACGTTCACACCAGCCATTTTTCAATGGTGCCCCAGCATGTGGACATTTAGGCGAGAAAGCATAGAGTTGGTCTTCGTACCAGGTAATACAAATAATTTTTCCACCGAATTTATATTCGCTGATGCCCTGATTTTTAAGAAAATCGGCATGTTCAATTTTGTACCAATGAACCATTCGACAAGATAGCTAAAAATTACAGTGAATTTTCTATCTTTGTGCAATTTCAAAAATTTGCACTATATATGGCTTTACAATGCGGTATCGTAGGTTTACCAAACGTCGGTAAATCAACATTATTTAACTGTTTGTCGAACGCGAAGGCGCAAGCGGCTAACTTTCCATTTTGTACAATTGAACCAAATGTTGGGGTAATTACCGTACCGGATGCCCGTCTCAATAAATTAGCTGAATTAGTCAACCCGCAACGAATTGTTCCAAACACCATCGAGATTGTCGACATCGCCGGTCTTGTGAAAGGAGCTTCAAAAGGTGAAGGCTTAGGCAATCAATTCTTAGGAAATATTCGTACAACAAATGCTATTATTCACGTTTTAAGATGTTTTGACGATGGGAACGTGATCCACGTAGATGGTTCGGTAGACCCAATCAGAGATAAAGAAATCATTGACACCGAATTGCAGCTTAAAGATTTGGACACTGTAGTAAAACGTATCCAGAAGGTAGAAAAAATGGCTAAAACAGGCGGCGATAAAGATGCAAAAAGAACGTTTGACATCCTATCAATCGTCAAAGATCATGTTGAAGCTGGAAAATCCGCCCGTACAGCAGCGATTGAAGCTGAAGATTTTGAGTTTATCCAGGATTTAGCCTTGTTAACGGCTAAACCTGTACTTTATGTATGTAATGTAGATGAAGGTTCTGTTAACACAGGCAACGCCTACGTAGAGCGTGTTAAGGAAGCCGTGAAGGATGAAAAAGCCGAGGTATTGATTATCTCAGCACAGATCGAATCTGAAATTGCCCAACTGGAAAGCTACGAAGAACGAAAGATGTTTTTAGACGACTTGGGTCTTGAAGAATCTGGCGTACATAAGCTTATCCGCGCTGCATATTCGCTTTTAAATTTAGCGACTTATTTTACCGCTGGTGTACAGGAAGTTCGCGCTTGGACGATTGAGAACGGATTTACAGCCCCTCAGGCTGCAGGTGTAATCCACACAGATTTCGAAAAAGGGTTTATCCGCGCTGAAGTAATCAAGTATGACGATTTTGTCACGCTTGGCTCCGAAAATGCGGTAAAAGAAGCTGGAAAATTATCAGTGGAAGGAAAAACATATATTGTCCAAGATGGCGATATCATGCACTTCCGTTTTAATGTATAATCATTCCCACCTGTTCAAACTGATAAATACAAAAAAGAGGCCAGTACATTTCATGTACTGGCCTCTTTTTTTTGTGTTATTTAACAAAATAGCGGTGTTCAATCACCTCTACTTTTTTGATATCCTTATCTTCCAGCACTTTCTTAACATCACAATGACCAGTTACGCCGCGATAGATCAGCGCTCCACCAAGGGTCAATCCTGATAATCCAGTCAGTGGTGATTTAAAAAGTTTTTTAACACCCAAGCCCAATATGAATCCGCCGGCAATCACCGACAGAACACGCTCAGAGGTGCCAATATTTTCTTCGATACAATCGTCTTCGATCTTTGTTTTTATCTTATCAAATGCAAAGTTTAGTAGGTTACTCATAATTATCTCCATTTTATTTATCGTACATGTTATAAACAAATGGTGTCCTAAAAAAGTTTAGGAATAGAATAATAGTTTTTTATGTTGTTTCTCCGACGACATCTCTTATATTCGTATTTAACAAATTAGAGATACATGCAAATCAAAAAATATTCTGGTGAATTGGTACCCTTTAATGGTGAATCGCTACGTCATTCGCTTTCTCGTTCCGGTGCCAATGCTGACCAGGTCAATCAGGTCTACGATAAGGTACTCAACGAAATATATGATGGGATTTCAACAAGAGAACTCTATCAGCTGGCCTTTGATACGTTAAAAACTGTGCGAAATTCTTACGCCGCTCGCTACAGCCTTAAGAAAGCCCTGCGTGAACTTGGCCCCGAAGGTTTCTACTTCGAAAAATACATTGCCCACCTTCTGCGATCCATCGGATATGAAAGCACCACCGGACAGACCGTACAGGGACATGCCGTTTCCCATGAATTGGATGTTGTAGCCTATAAGGACGGTAAACTGATCACCGCCGAATGCAAATTTCGAAACGATATTGACGCAAAAATATCCGTAACGACGCCCATGTATTATCTTTCAAGATTCAAAGATATCAGCAATATCAATTATCAGTTTTTTGGAAAACAGCTGCAGTTTCAAGAAGGCTGGCTGATTACCAACGCATACTTCACCTCCGACTCGATTGATTTTGCCAAATACTATCATATCAACTTGCTTTCTTGGGATTATCCAAAAGAAAATAGCATCAAAAAGAAAGTAGACAAAGCTGTTTTCTATCCGGTCACTTGTCTCACAACTCTTTCCGACCTTGAGGAACAGCAACTGCTCAAAAATCAACTTATTTTGGTAAAAGATATCGTCAGTAATCCCGAAAAATTGGATCTCCTAAACTTAACAAAAGAACGGAAAGAAAAGGTCTTAAACGAGGCTCGCGAACTCATAAACTATCAGGTGGAAGAAGAGTATTAATTATAAAAAAAGGTGTTATGTAACCTGTTTGGACAGCTATACATAACACCTTTTTCAGTAGTCGATATTACTTCTAAAGCTTGGTCGGATAATAGATCTTGCCATATTTCGCAAGTTCGCTTAAATCTGTCTTTTCCCAAAATATACCATAAATGGCTGCTCCGGACCCTGACATAGAAGCGTAAATTGCTCCTTTTTGATATAAAGTTTCTTTGATTTCTTTCAACAAGGGGTAACTTTCGAAAATACCATCCTCAAAATCATTTCGAATATGAAACTTCCACTCTTGGATGGGCAAACGAATCGCTTCTTCCAAATTAACTTCGGGTGCCTTAGGTTGCACAGCAGCAAAAGCCTCAGCCGTAGAAATATGAATATTAGGCATAATTACCACAAGATGGTAGCCATCCAGATTTAGATTTAAGTCTTTAAAATCTGTCCCAATACCTGTTGCAAAAACAGGATTATTTGCGATAAAAAAAGGACAATCGGCACCTAGCTTTGCGGCGTATCCCGCCAGCTGCTCTTCAGTAAGATTCAATTGAAAGAGCGTATTGAGTCCTTTCAAAACAAAAGACGCGTCCGCAGAACCGCCGCCTAATCCTGCTCCAATCGGAATTTGTTTGACCAAATCAATGGAAACGGGTGGAATGCCATAATCTTTTTTCAACAATTCAAAAGCTCTTATACAAAGGTTATCATGGAGATTCCCTGGGATACGTTCCCCTTGAATGTTTAGTGTTGTCTCCGCAGCAGTCGTTTCCAATAATTCGATAATATCGTAAATCGGAAGTGGATAGAAAACGCTATTCAGTTCATGATAACCATCCGTACGCTTGGCAATGACTTGCAGCCCAATATTTAGTTTAGCGTTTGCAAAAAGTATCATGTGAATTGCTCTAAATCGTATATTTCAAAATTAATAACTTACCAATGAAAAGATATTATCACTGAACCTAGATAACCGTCCTTTCGCTTTAAGGAAATCCAAAGAGATAATAAAACTGTAGGCGACAATCTCCCCACCAAGTCGTTCAATAAGTTTACTGGCGGCAACGACGGTACCCCCTGTCGCTAAAAGGTCGTCGTGAACCAATATACGGCTTCCTTTTTCAAAAGCATCTTCATGGATTTCAATGGTTGCCTGGCCGTATTCCAGTGCATACGATTCAGATACGGTTTTAAAAGGCAATTTACCTTGTTTTCGGATTGGAATAAAAGGCAAGCCCAGCCTATTGGCAAGTAAAAATCCAAATAGAAAACCCCGACTCTCAATTCCAGCAATAGCATCTATCTCTATGCCTTGCAATTGATCAATAATCGCATCAACCATTTCGCTACACAATGCCGCATCTTTCAACAAAGGGGTAATATCTTTAAAGACAATACCAGGTTTAGGAAAATCCACAATATCCCGGATTTCCAGTTTCAATTTATCTTGAATCATTCTCAAATATTAAATAAGGCGCAATCTTCGCAATCGCAAGATCTGAAAGTGTTCCTATTTTTGTCAAGTCCTCAATATTGACATAACTTCCATGCTGATCCCTATAATTGACGATTAGTTTCGCATCTTTAGGGCTAAGATACGGATGTTTGGCCAATGAATTTGCATCAAGCTTATTAATATTGATTTTTTTGATTCCATCTAAATTGGCTACAACAATATAGTCTTTAATCTGGTCATAGGTCTCGGCTGTAACTCCATAAACCTCCTTTAATTGTTCTATGCGGTAGAATCCACCAAGAACCTCTTTATATTTCAAAATGCGTTTGGATAGAACCGAACCTATCCCTTTAAGACTGATTAATGCTGTGGTATCACAGGTATTAATATCGATAAGCTCGGCTTTATTTCTTTCAAATTTATCGTAAAGCAAAGGCGCTTTATTTTGTTGTTTTGTTCGCGCTGAATCAGGCATTGTTTTGATTTGAATGTAGGGCTCTAATCTGTTGTAAAGTCGGCCATTGATCGAGTAAATTTTCTTCAGATCGGTTTTTACCCTAAACCTTCCACCTTTTTTTTCATAGTTTTTCAGGACCGCAATCTGTTTATCAGAAAGCCCCAACTTATGCCAATCAGCGTGTGGTAAATTGTTTGGATCAAAATAGAATAGTTTGGTCTCTTCCAAAACCGAATGTTCAGATATTGCCCCCGCGCTTTTGTCTTTAGTCGAATAGGTTGCCTCGACCTCCTGTTTGTTTACCGGACCAGAGACCTCAAGAGAGTCATGAAAGGATTGTTCAAATAATTTGGCCTGATTGGGAATTGGATCGCGCGTATTGCTTTTAATCAAAGCATAGATCGTCACAAACAACACAATGATTACCAAAATAATGAAAAACCCATTTTGTTCTGTTTTATTAAATTTAAAATAAGCCAATAGCCTCTTCATAAGCCGCTAAAAATTGGGATATCTAAATTTAATAAATTATAAGGAAAATAAAAAGGGAATTATTAAAAACAATTCCCTTTTTATTAATTATTATCTACAAAGAGATTTATAACTTTGACTTGTCCACTTTTTCAACTTGGCTACCATCCTTTAAAGTTTTTGAAATAGCATCAAATGGCCGAGAGACCACTTCATCCCCTTTTTTCAGCCCTGAGGTAACGATGATATTTTTATCATCCTGAATACCGGTCTTTACCAACACCTGCTTAACCGTTTTATCTTTTAGGACAAATACATACTCCTCCACTTTCTTATTTGTATTGGTAGAATCTTTATCATCAGAACGCACAGTTACCGATTGAATCGGAACAACCAGCCCTTTATCATGTTTTGTAAATATCTGAACGGTTGCTGAAAGCCCTGGCTTAAATGGCGATGCAACGTTCTCTTTCATCAAGTCCTGATACGATTCTGCACTGATGCGCACTTTTACATTAAAATTTGTTACCTGATCTGTCGATGATGTCGTCGTCGTTGTTGTTGCTATATTTTTAGACGAGCTAGCAATTTCCGTCACAACACCTTTAAACTTCCTATCCTTAAAAGCATCGACTTCGATCTCAGCTTGATTCCCTACCCTTACATTATTAATATCATTTTCATTTACATCGACATTAACCTCCATCGAGCTCATATTGGCTATACGCATAATTTCTGTACCTGCCATCTGCGCCGTTCCAACAACACGCTCTCCCTTTTCGATAGACAAGAGCGAGATGATACCATCTGAGGGCGCATAGATTGTCGTCCGATTCAAATTATCCTGTGCTTCTTTTACTGACGCTTGTGATTGATCAATGCCATATTTTGTCGAACGTACCGTTTCCCTTTGTGCTTGGATAGAAGCCTGTGCAGCAAAATATTCGGCAGAACTTTTATCCATTTCTGAAGCAGAAATAACACGTTTTTCGAAAAGCTCCTGATTCCGTTTATAGGTAGCGGCAACATTTTTGAAGTTTTCTTCTTGTTGTTTTAATTGCTGTTGTGCAGCTGCGAGATTGGCCCGCTGTGAATTCATTGCCGCAACCGAACGATCATAACCAGACTGCAAAATATCAGGTTTGATGCGACAGAGCACCTGTCCTTTTTTAACAAAATCACCTTCTTTAATGTTAAGCTCAACAACCTCGCCAGATACCTCCGAACTCAACTTAACCTCCACCTCAGGCTGAATCTTCCCACTCGCAGAAACTAATTCATCGACATCGGCCTCCTTTACGACATCTACAGCGACTTTAGTAATCTCTCCCTTTCCAAACCAGCCAGCTTTAAAACCTATGAAGCCAAGGACCACCAAGAGCACTACGATGATCAGTATAATTTTTCCAATGCTACGTTTTTTCTTTGCCATTTCTTTTGTTAGTTCAAATAGATTAATTGTTATCGAATTGAATTGGATTTCCAAGGTAATAATCGATGATCTTCGATCTGAATATTACGTTATATTTTGCTTGAATAAGGTCAAATTCGGCCTTATTTCGTTCTGTTTGAGCTGTAAACAATTCCAGTGAATTCGCCATACCAATATCATAACGCTCCTTTGTTGCCTTGAATGCTGTTTCAGCACTTTCAAATGCTACAGTAGCCGAGCTATAGCGTTGTTTGGCCGCATTCACATCCAATACAGCCTGATTAACCGCCTTGTTTAAGTTATTTTTTGCCAACTGCTCGGATGCCTCCGCCTGTTTCAAACCAATCTTTGCCTTGGCCACATTCACTTTATTCTGATTTCTCGAAAAAATTGGAATGGCCAGTGATAAACCTGTGAAAAATGACTTATTATCCGATACTTGCTGGCCAAAGGGCACTCTAAAAAGAGTTGCAGGATCTAAGGGATCGGTTTGTCTTGTCGTTGCAGAGGAGTAATTCGTTCCATAACTCACATTCAGATTGAGTGTAGGATAATAGCCTCCCTTCGCGATATCGATTTGTTTCAATGCCACCTCTTTATCCAATGCAGATTTGTGAATATCGGGCTGTAAGGTGAGCGCTTTTTGGTAAACATCCACGGCATTCTTATCCACTGCATGAACCAATATGGCTTCCAGACTCGGGCGTTCCAAAGAAATAACGGTTTCAGGAGGCATTTCCATCAACTGCTTCAAGGTCAACAAAGACATTTCGTATGAATTTTTTAGATTAACTTTGTTCAGTTCATTTGTGGCAACCTGATTTTTTGACTTAGCAAGATCGGCAATTGTTTTATTACCAACTGCAAATTGGATGGAGTCCAAAGAAAATTGTTGCTTTGATAAAGCAATCTGATCTTCACTGGCAACCATCATCTCATGATTGGTAATTGCTTCCAAATAATTCACCAACACATTGAGCACGAGATCATTCTTGATCTTATCTACCTGAGTCGCTGTAGACTCCAGTTGCAATTTATTCGCTTTGATCTGATTGACCTGCTGAAAACCCTGAAATAAGTTGACACTAGATCCCACGGAGCCACTGGTTCCTTTTGTCCAAGTGTTATTAACGATTCGTCCAGAAGTTAAATCGAAACCAAAACCATAACGGAAACTTTGATCCACAGTAGCACTCAGGTTTGGCAACAAATTACTTTTTGCCTGAAACAGGTCCTGCTCAGCAAGATCTTTGTTCAGGGCCGCTTGCTTTATCTGTACGTTCCGTTCCAATGTCATACGAATGGCCTCGGCCACCCCCACAACCTGTTGGGCTTGAACCAAAACATTAGTTCCAAGAAATAACCCAGTAAATACTACTGCAGAATAATAAAATCTTTTCATGTCCATATGTAGAACCATACATTTTTTTTTAGATTTGAACTTCATTTATCGGTTATGTATTTTGTCAAATCTCCATTTTTCCTTAGATGGCTATATCCCAAATCAATATGGAACATGCCACGTCATGAAAAAAAAGTCTATCTTACTTTTGACGATGGTCCAATTCCTGAAATTACACCTTTTATACTCGATATCCTAAAAAAATATCAGGTGAAGGCAACATTTTTTTGTGTTGGTGAAAATATTAAAAAAAATCCACATTTGTTTCAACGAATTTTAGCGGAAGGACATCAGGTGGGCAACCATACTTACAATCACCTCAAAGGCTGGGAGACAAATGATGAGCAGTATTTGGCAAATGTTGCAAAATGCCAGGAACTGACCCAAACCGATCTTTTTCGCCCGCCTTATGCCCGAGCAACAAAATCCCAACTCCGTCAACTCTATAAAAAATACCGTGTGATCATGTGGGATATTATGTCGGGTGATTTTGATCCGAATTTAAGTCCCCAGAAATGCCTCGAAAACGTTTTGCCCAACATTAAAAATGGCTCTGTTATTATTTTTCATGATAATATCAAAGCCATTCCCCGTGTCGAATATGTTCTCCCTAAAACAATAGAATTTCTATTAAAAAATAACTATCAGCTTTCGAGAATAGATTAAGGTTTACTTCTAGCAAACGTCACCTCAGATTCATAATATTTACCTACACTGACACTGAAATACCCCAATGCATTGTTGCTTAAATTTGAAATCGGATTAGATGGCGAAGCCGAACCAGGATTAATCATTTGAAAACTATTCCAGTAATTGTAGGCACCTACATCGATACATTGACGTAGGATACGCACACGATCACCAACTTTCAAATCTCTATCGCGGTCGACAATATCATGCTGCACCTCTAAGCCATTGTTATACTTATCGTTAAAGACATCAATAAAACGTAGTTTACCTCCATTCACCGACATCTTATACTTATAATAATTCCCTTTTTCCGGGGGGTCAACAAATACGAGAGTTGGATAATAAATGGTATCAGTAAAAATAATGCGCTGTGAAAGCCCTATAGAATCCACATCCACATAGCTGGGAACCTTTGATACCCCTTGGATCTCCCTTCCATCAGCGGTCTTTACCTGCAACTGGTAAGTGACCTTCTCCTGTAACCGTAATGTCTTATTGGTATACAGCCCGTCAGCCCCCGCTTGAAACGTATAAGTGCGATTATTTTGCATATTCTTAACGATCACTTCTGCATCTGTTATCGGAGAAAACAGCGAGTCTTTAATACTTACAACCTGCTGTATACTAATCTCATGCTGTTGATCCGAAACCATCAAATCTGCGGTGATAACCAATTGACCTGTATTTTCGGGCAGTTCCAAATCTATTTTGTCTTCGCAGCTCCCTAAAGTAAATAATGCAACAGCTATAACTCCTAATATCTTCTTCATACTTTGCTAAAATTTAAAATTCCACGTAATCGATGGTATCGCTCCAAATAATGCTATCCGATAAATCTCGGTGACATTGGATTGTCCTTCTTTTTCTCTAAAGTCGATCAAATAGGCATTTTTTCGGTTATAGGCATTGTAGAGACCAAACGACAAGCTCGAGTAGCTATTCTTTGTTCGCTTAATATCATAAGTTGCTGCCAAATCCAGGCGGTGATAAGCTGGCATCCGCTGCCCATTTCTTTTATCGTAATAGAAGATCGTACGATCGTCAACAAAATATTTCCCCGCGGGCATCGTTACGGCGTCACCTGTATAGTAGACAAAATTGGCGCTCAAATTCCACTTCGGATTTAACTGATACTGCGCCACAAAGGCTATATTATGGGTTTTATCCTGCCGCGCACTAAACCACGCACCATCATTGATCTGTTCAAATTGGCGCTCACTTTTGGATAAAGTATAACTCAGCCAGCCGCTAAATCGCCCCAGTCTCTTTTTCAGAAACCATTCAATGCCGTACGCTCTACCTTTTCCAAACAGCAATTCCCCTTCCAGCAATTCATTTGCCTGTAGATCGGCGCCATTCCTATAGTCAATCTGGTTCTTTAAATCTCGATAATAACCTTCAACAGAGAATTCATATCTGTTGGATGCAAAATTCCGAAAGTAACCCAGCGAATACTGATTGGATAACTGCGGCTTAATTGTATTATTGCTCAGTACATATTGATCGGTAGGAAGACTGCTGGTCGTATTACTCAGTTGATGCAAATACTGAACATTGGTATTAAACGAAGCCTTTACCGTTGTCAAATCATTGATCGCGTAGTTTAAGGAAATGCGAGGCTCCAGATAGACGTACTTTTTACCCAACTTGCCATTTCCTACATAGGTAGAATCCACGGCCTCGCCAGCAGGATCGAAAGTATAAAATGTTCCCGGTCCCAATGCCGCGTAAGCGGATGCTCTCAGTCCAAAGTTTAATTTTAAACGGTCGGTAACTGACCAGTCATCGGTTAGATATGCAGCAACATCAACACCCTTACGATGTTGAATTTGCAATGAATTCACCTTCGAATCTTCCCCCGCTTCGATACTTGCCGGTCGGATTTCCTGCAGGGCTGCCTGCAATCCAAATTTTAGATTGTGACGGTCCGAAAGATTGTACTGAAAATCTTGCTTAAAATTGTAATTAAAGATATCTGAGCGGATCTTAAAGTTATTATCATCCTCAATCTTAACCTGATAATTGAATTTACTAAAAATAAGCGTAGTATTGCTAAACAACCTATTGCTCCAGACATGGTTCCAACGCATGGTTCCAGTCGCATTTCCCCAATTGAAATCAAACAAATCATGATAAGCCATTGCATCCTTACCGAAATATCCAGACAAGTAAAGTGTATTCTTATCATTGATGCGATAATTAAACTTTGCATTGAGGTCATAAAAAAAGAGCGCACTCTTCTTAATATTCTCATCACTTGAAAGTTTTAAGAAAAGATCCGCATAAGTACGTCTGCCGGAGATCATAAATGAGCTCTTGCCTTTTTGAATAGGTCCTTCCAATTTAAGACGCGAGGCGATAAGCCCCAAGCCACCTTCTACGTTGAAGTGCTGATTGTTTCCATCCAAGGTGGTTATTTCCATAACCGACGAAATTTTACCCCCATATTGAGCCGGAACCCCACCCTTGTAGAAATTCACGTCTTTGATCGCATCGGAATTAAAGGTCGAGAAAAAACCGAACAGATGGGAACTGTTATAGACAGGAGCCTCATCCAGCAAAATCAGGTTTTGGTCGCCACCACCACCACGCACATAAAAATTGCTGCTTCCTTCGCCACCACTGGTTACTCCTGGAAATAGCTGAATGGTCTTGAGAATATCTTTTTCTCCAAATAGTACAGGGACTTTTTCGATTTCTTTAGGGCTAAACTGCGTAAGCCCAGGCGTTAGATCCTTTATTGATTTGCGCCTATTTCCGGTCACGGTAACCTCGGCGAGCTGATTTTCCTCAGGTACCAACTGAATAATATAAGTGGAGTCCTTATCCAGATAAACAGAAAATCCTTTTGTTCGATAGCCTACCGACGATACTTCTATCCCTTTGCTGCCATCACGGACAGACAAGCTAAAAAAACCATATTTATTTGACGCAGTGGATTTTTTCTCCGCATCGTTTCGTATCACGGCACCAATAATATTCTCACCGCTGATACTGTCCCTAACAAACCCCGAAATAGATTTAGACTGTTGACTATACGCTTGCTGCGCGCAGAACAAAATGGAAGAAAGACAAAAAACAACCTTTATAGGTTTAAACATAATCAAGTGAAGTCAAAATTTTGCTGAAAATAATAAAAAAGCCTTACAATTTGTAAGGCTTAATAATAAGTTTATAATTTGTTAGTTAAGGTCTCTGTTTAACAAAAATAGCATTTTATTCATTTATGCCAAATATTTATCCATTTTTCTTTTCACTTTTCTTCGCTTGATCAAAATATCCCTTAAAAAAAGCCATTTGATAAACAATTGACCGAGACCAGTACTCCCAATTGTGTCCACCTTCACTTGTAACAAAGGTATGATTTATATTATGGTACATCAATTTATCATGCAGCGCAACATTCACCGTGTAGAAAAAATCTTCCTTACCGCAATCGATGATTAAGCGAAGTTTATTATTGATTAATTTGGGAACCATATTCATAACAACACGATCGTCCCATTCTTGCGGTACATCAGCATAATTCCCTATGCGATCTTTAATTTCCCAATTTAGGGGGAAAGGTCTAAAATCTACCCCACCGGCCGTACTTCCTGCAGCGCCATAGCTATCCTGATGTTTTATGGCCAGCGAGAGCGCGCCATGCCCACCCATACTTAACCCCGTAATAGCCCTTCCGCTCCGATCTTTGATCGTTGAATAATGCTGATCTACATAATCGATCAGCTCTTTGGACACAAAGGTTTCATATTGGTAGTTTTTATCGTTCGCGATGTCCCAATACCAGCTTCCAAAACCGCCATCGGGACAAACCACCATATAACCATACTGATCTGCCAATGCGCTTACACTTGAATTTTTAACCCAATTGCTATAATTACCGGAATAACCATGCAATAGGTAAAGGACGGGATAATTGATTTTGCTCGAGTAATTTTGCGGTAGAATTACAACTGTCTTAATTGCTTTACCCATAGACGGGCTCTGAATGGACAGGGTATCAACTTTGGCAGCATAGGAGTTCGTGAGTGTGCATAAAAATAAAGTGAATGCAATTAACAGCTGTCTAATACCGGCCAGACAAAATAGGCCGCTTTTGATAGGATCGGTTTGATGAAAATTATGCATCGAATAACTGAAAATAGGTCTAGTGTTTATCATAAATGTATTGATTTCTTTCAAAGAAATAAAGATAGGATTTTAAACCAAATGGACGCTCGCTAATTGTATAAAATCCAGTTCCATTGCTATCGAAAGCTATTGCTTCCCCCTGCGGCTCTACCTGATAAGGCAGAATAGCTGGCTTTCGTTGCAATACCTGCTTCCAGGATTCACTTCGGTTTCTCTGCCAATAGAAAATATGGGTAATATTCTTTACAAGCAGTTGTGTACCTGTCTGATCTATAGCAGAAGCCGTAGCAAAAGTAAATGGCAGCTCTGCTATCCTATTTAAGGTAAAATATTGCTGTTTAACATTTGTAAATACAGCGGCGCTATAAACAGTCGATCGAAATTCACGTTTAGATATAACATACAACATGTTGTCAATTGGATCAATCATAATCGATTCGGCATCTAACCGTTGCTGGCCGGGAAATTTAAGAAAGATAGCCCGAATGGACTTCTTCGGAATAAGCCCAGGATCATCGGCCTGAGGCTCAGGAAATACATACAGGCATGTCCAGGTTCTTTTCCCGGCGTTGTTTCCGATGTCCGCGAGGACGAGAAAATAGGTATCTCCAATTTTCACCCGATCGATATCCTCACAGTCGACGACAGAGACTCCTTCAAGTGAAAATTTTTTCAGTAGTTTGGCCTGACGATCAATTAAATAAATAGTTGCACCGTCACCACTATCATTGTGTACCCAAAAATTACCCTCCTGATATGCCGGTGTAATACCCGACACTTCCTTCAATTGTGGATCAGTCAGTTCCCCAAGAGCAATTTGCGTTTTAAAATAATCCTTCCTATTTTGGCTGTACACCTGCAAACTTAACAGCGAAAATATAAACAGCAGGCACAGATTCAATCGTGCAATATTCATGTTTAAAGATACGTTTTTATTGATATTTACATTCCAATTATGAAGAAGCTTTCCACATACAGTTCATTACTCCTTCTTTTAACACTCTTATTTCCTTGTCACAGCCTACTCGCGCAGAATTCTTCATTTCGTGTAAAAGTAAAATCAGGTCTTCGACAAACACCCCCCTATCTTGTCAAGTACTACAACAGCAAAGATTGGGAGAAATTCAATACCGAGATACGCCAATTTGATTATGATCCCAAATTTGAATATGACATCAAGATCCTCAAACGTCAAAACGGTTCACGTCCAACATACAGCTTAGCCAAAACGATCACAAAATCATTATCGGAAGAGACGGCCGTAGACACATGGGAAGTTGGAGAAAACTACGTAAATGCTCAGAACCTTGGTAAATTGAAGTGTCTGCAGATAAAATCTGATAAAAAAAATAAATGGGAATACCTCGCTGCAACCATTCAAGGTTTCGATTACCAAGAGGGCTACCGTTACCGCATTCGGGTAAAACAAACGAAACAAAAAGATACAGAGACCATCAGATACAGCTTAATTGAAGTTGTCTCAAAAGAACGTACAAATGAACTGCCCAGTGTGGCCGCATTTCTGGCTCGTTTTAAATGGAATTTACTTCAGTTAAATGGAAAGGATGTCACCGACAGCAAATCAAGCATCGGGTTCGATGCCCGAAATGGCACGATTACCGGAACAACGGGATGCAACAATTTTTGGGGAAATTTCACTATTAAAGGGGACAAAATCAGCTTTATACACCTAGCAAGCACCATGCGTGCCTGCAATGGCCAAAATATCGAAAATGACTTTTTCCAAATTTTTGAACAAAAACAAATTCAATTTGACATAGCCGAACAAACCTTAAATTTATACAACGACAGAAAACTAGTCATGATTTTTGGGTTAGAGCGGGAATAAAAAAACACCCAAAGTCTGGGAGACTTTGGGTATCTTAGCCATATTATTAACCTATTTTATGAAAAGTATTTATGCCATTTGGAAATGACATAAACAAATATGTGAAATAAATCGGAAACAATCGAAAGCACAATAATATTTTAACAAAATTTTAACATTTCAAAAAATAATGAGATAAATGAGCATAAAAATGATTCATTTTGACTCATTCCGATCCATATTTATCCTGTATCTTACAGGTTTAAACCGATACAATGATTAAAACATTTTTAACATCAACAGCCTTACTTTTAACCGCGACACTTTTTGCCCAGAAGAACCCTGTCATCAAGGGAAACTATGCCGATCCTGAAGGTATTATCTATGGCAATAAATACTGGATATTCCCGACCTATTCGGCACCTTATGAAGAGCAGATATTCTTCGACGCGTTTTCATCTTCCGACTTGGCCACCTGGACAAAACATAGCCGTATCTTGGAGAACAGCAACGTTAAATGGGCGAAAAAAGCCATGTGGGCACCTGCAGTATTGGAAAATAAGGGTAAGTATTATCTGTTTTTCGGAGCCAATGATGTGCATCAGGGAGAGATCGGAGGCATTGGGGTCGCTGTGGCCGACAAGCCAGAAGGCCCTTATACCGACCTATTGGGCAAACCCTTAATCAACGATATTATCAATGGCGCTCAGCCGATAGATCAGTTTGTTTTCAAAGATAAAGACGGTACTTTCTATATGTATTACGGCGGTTGGAAGCACTGCAATATGGTCAAACTGAAACCTGATTTCACAGGCTTGCTCCCTTTTGATGACGGGACCTTTTACAAGGAAATCACCCCTAAGGATTACGTCGAAGGACCATTTATGTTTATAAAAGATGGAAAATATTATTTCATGTGGTCGGAAGGTGGCTGGACAGGCCCCGACTACAAAGTCGCTTATGCCATCGCCGACTCGCCCTTTGGCCCTTTTGAGCGCATCGGGACAATATTGGAACGGGATCCGGAAGTCGCTGTTGGCGCCGGACATCATTCAGTCATCAAAGTGCCCAACAAAGACAAGTATTTTATAGTCTACCACCGTAGACCACTTGGCAAAGATGGAGCCAATGAGCGCGTCACCTGTATCGAAGAAATGAAATTTGACAAAAATGGACATATCATACCTGTTAAGATGACCTTTACAGGTGTCAAGTATCCATTAAAATAGCAAAAATACTCGTTTTTGCAAACAACAAAAGAAGCCCAGATCAATCGAACTGGGCTTCTTTTTTTATGAAAACAATTACCGCTTAAATGCTAGAAATTGCATTATTTAATGTTTCAGATGGACGCATTGCCTTAGCAGCCAATTCATCATTCGGGAAATAGTAACCGCCGATGTTTTGTGCATGCCCCTGTGCAGCGATCAGTTCTTCATTGATTTTCGCTTCATTATCTGTCAACACCGTTGCAACAGTTGCAAATTTCTCTGCCAATTCAGCATCTTTTGTCTGTGCCGCCAAAGCCTGAGTCCAGTATAGTGTCAAATAGAAATGTGATCCGCGATTATCAATCTGACCAACTCGACGTGCCGGAGATTTATCGTTCGCTAAGAATTTTTCTGTTGCTTCATCCAAGGTCTCCGCCAATACAAGCGCTTTTGGATTATTCTGTGTTTGAGACAAGTGTTCCAAAGAAGCACCAAGCGCCAAAAATTCACCCAATGAATCCCAACGCAAGTAACCCTCTTGAAGGAATTGTTCTACGTGTTTCGGAGCCGAACCACCAGCACCTGTTTCAAATAAACCACCACCATTCATCAATGGAACAATAGACAACATTTTAGCTGATGTACCCACTTCTAAGATCGGGAATAAATCCGTCAAATAATCACGCAACACGTTACCAGTTACTGAAATGGTATCTTCGCCCTTGCGAATACGTTCCAAAGAGAATTTCGTCGCATCAATCGGAGATAAAATACGAATATCCAAACCAGTTGTATCAAAGTTTGGCAGGTATTTTTCTACTTTTTTGATGATTTCTCTATCATGTGCACGGTTTTCATCTAACCAGAATATAGCTGGAGTTTCAGATAAACGAGCACGATTCACAGCCAATTTCACCCAGTCTTGAATTGGTGCATCTTTCGTTTGACACATACGGAAGATATCACCTGTCTCCACTTTTTGCTCCATGAAAACATTTCCTGCAGCATCAACCACGCGAATAACGCCGTTTCCTGCAGCTTGAAAAGTTTTATCATGAGATCCGTATTCCTCAGCTTTTTGCGCCATCAAACCTACGTTTGGCACAGAACCCATTGTTTTAGGATCTAAGGCACCATGCTCCTTACAGTCTTCAATTGTAGCTTCGTAAACGCCAGCGTAACAACGATCAGGAACCATCGCAATAGTATCTTCTTCTTGACCGTCTTTATTCCACATTTTACCACCAATACGGATCATTGCTGGCATAGAAGCGTCAATAATAACATCAGAAGGCACGTGGAAATTTGTAATGCCTTTATCCGAATTTACCATCGCTAAAGCAGGGCCGTTTGCGATAGCAGCGTCGATAGCAGCTTTCACTTCAGCCTCTTTTGCATGGCCCGCGATTTTAGCATAAACCTCACCTAAGCCGTTATTTTTATTGATACCCAGCTCTTTGAATAAATCGCCATATTGCGCAAAAACATCTGCAAAATAAGTTTCAACAACAGCACCAAAGATAATCGGATCAGAAACTTTCATCATTGTTGCCTTTAAATGTGCAGACAACAATACCCCTGCCGCTTTCGCTTCAGCGATAGCATCTGCTACAAAAGCTTTCAATGCTGTTAAACTCAACGTTGAAGAATCAATAACTTCACCCGCTTTCAATGGCGAAAGTCCTTTTAATTCTGTTACTGCACCTTGCTCATCAACAAACTCAATTTTAAATTGGCCTTCATTTTCTACGGTTACAGACTGCTCTGAGCCATAGAAATCACCTGAAGTCATTGACGCAACCTTTGTTTTAGAATCTTTCGCCCAAGCACCCATTTTATGTGGGTTTGCTTTTGCATAGTTCTTAACCGCTTTAGGCGCACGGCGATCTGAGTTTCCTTCACGCAATACAGGATTTACCGCAGAACCCAATACTTTGGCATATTTCGCTTTAGCTGACTTTTCCTCTTCTGTTGTCGCTTCATCAGGATAGTTTGGAACAGCGTAGCCTGCTTGCTGTAATTCAGCGATAGCACCTTTTAACTGCGGAATCGAGGCGGAGATATTCGGTAATTTAATGATGTTTGCTTCAGGAGTTGTTGCCAACTGACCCAACTCAGCCAATGCATCAGCAATTTTTTGATCTTCTTTTAAAAATTCTGGAAAGCTAGCAAGAATACGGCCTGCTAAAGAGATATCTCTCAATTCAACATCGATATCAGCTGTAGCTGTAATCGCTTGAACGATAGGCAAAAACGAATAAGTCGCTAATAAAGGAGCTTCATCTGTTTTTGTCCAAACAATTTTTGATTTGTTTGACATAGTAATCTATTAGAAATATGTTTAATTTTTAATGCTATGTGAAATCATTGAAAAATCTGAATTTCTCAAAAATTCGCCTAAAGATAAGAATAAATGCCATAATTAACGAGGAATTGCACCCCTTTTGACAATAAAATTGTGAAAATAAATATATTTTGGCAATACAGAATAAGTCGCCCCTCCTCTACCCAAAAGTATTTCCTCTTGACATTTCAGTGACCAGATACTACAGGCGAAATCCTATTTTAGCTCAACATAAAAACACGACTTACAATGAAAACATTCAAATTGAACAATGGAATTGAAATTCCGGCAATTGGATTTGGAACCTGGCAAATTCCTGAGGGCGACGAAGCTTATCAGGCAGTTAAAGAAGCACTTGCCGCTGGGTATACACATATTGATACTGCGGCCATATATGGCAACGAAAAAAGTGTTGGAAAAGCGATAAAAGACAGTGGTATCGATCGTAATTCGCTGTTTATTACAACAAAACTCTGGAATACCGAGCGTGGATACGATAAGACTATTGCTGCATTCGAAAAATCGCTCAGCGCTCTACAATTGGATTACCTTGATCTTTACCTGATTCATTGGCCTGCCAACGAAACGCAATTTGCAAACTGGTCTGACATCAACGCCGATACCTGGCGGGCTTTTGAGCAGCTGTACAAAGAGGGGAAAGTTAGAGCGATCGGCGTGAGTAATTTCCCCAAAGACTACCTCGCCAAATTATTGGAGTCAGCGACAATCATCCCTGCAGTGAACCAAATTGAATTTCATCCGGGTTACCTTCAGCAAGATACTGTGGCACTCTGCCAATCCAGTGACATCCTTGTTCAGGCTTGGTCACCCCTGGGTTCGGGCAGAATATTACAGGATGAAACACTCGTTGCTTTGGCTAAGGAAAAGAATACTAGTGTTGGACAACTCTGTATCAAATTTGCTTTATCTCAGGGTATCTTGCCGCTGCCAAAATCAACCAATCCCGATAATATTAAAAGAAATTTAGTGATCGACGATTTTGAGCTGACAGCAAGCGATATCAAAACTATCCTCGATTTACCTGAAATGGGGTTTTCCGGATCGGACCCTAAAAAAGTCGCTTTTTAAAGGTGATAATATAGGATTGATGGAGTCGCTCTTGGGCTGCTCCTCCAATCTTATATTGTTGAGCTTCCAGTACCAAAGAAACTGATTCTCGTTTCCTGAATACATTTAACATATTTTACTACCGTAGTGACCAAGTTGCCTAAAATATTCCGTACCTTTTCATTGAAAAAATGAATGAAATAGAACTTATAGATCAATCGGAATTTCCTGCGAAGGGAGAAGACTACTACTATCACCCCTTATGGACGACGTGTATACTGCTGTATAGAGGCTCTATGCAGGTCAATAGCAATGGTACGCCCACCGACCTTCAAGCCGGTAACATCCTGTTTATCGGATACAATAAGTACTATAGCTTTACGACAATCAGTACCAATGCTGTTTTTAAAATACTCCATTATGACAGGAATTTTTCCAACCGAATACGCTTGTCAATCAGTCGGTACGATGCTTATCGATTAATTAATTCCAACCGCTCCACACCCTTTACTCCTGCCGCCAACGATTTTGAAGCTATTTGGACATTGTTAACCACTTTACATAGCAACCGTAAAAAACCAATCGATCTGAAGAAGGATTTCCTCCAAAAAGCCAATATCAATATTTTTATGGCGATTATCTACCTTTTGGCCGATGTGATCTATACTGCTGGTGAAAGCTCCGGAAAGGCACGCAACAAGAGAAAGGAAGAAATTACCGTCCATTTTTTACAACTTATCGCCGATCACTACAAAACGCAGCGCGATCTCGCATTCTACGCCGACCGCCTCCACATCTCCATCAAATACCTGTCGATCAGCGTCAAGGAGATTACACAAGAATCGCCCTCGGAAATTATCAGTAACTGGCTAGTCACAGAAGCTAGAGCGCAGCTCACCATTTCTACCAAAACAATCAACCAGATCTCACAAGAGTTTAATTTTTCAGATCAATATGCTTTTAGCAAGTTTTTCAAAAAACATGTCGGCATAACACCTAAGCTATTTCGTGAACAACAGGTAAATCTTGTTACCAATTGAACATCATAAAGCAGTAATCAAACATTTCTTGTCACCCCAGGGCATGCTAACTTTGTAGCACATATATAAACAAAGTTAAATACCATGAATACAAAGTCAAGAGCCCGAAAAATAGGTTTTTACTTGACGTTATGCTTCTTTACATTCTTTTGCAATCAAACATACGGTCAAGACAGCATAAACAGCCGAAAAATATCAATTGAAAAACTGTTCGAACTTGCTATCCATAACCACCCAAATCTTATTGTTTCGGCGTCGGCCGTAAGTATCGCCCAACAAAAAACGGAAGTTGCAAAATTAAGAAGGCTTCCCGAAATCAGTGCTTCAGCATCGGCTTTTTACCTCGGCAACGCTGCGTTGATCGACAAAGACCTTTCGGGGTCGGAAAAAGTCCCTTTACCCCATTTCGGTAACAACTATGCATTGGAAGCGAAAGAACTTATCTGGAAGGGCGGTGTCGTAAAAAATAGCATCAAAGCATCCTCGCTGGGCGAAGAACTGGCTGAATTGGACCATAAGAATGAAGAACAGAACATTAAAATTTTGGTTTTAGGCTATTACCTTGATCTATTTAAACTGAAAAATCAAGAAGCTGTCTACAATCAAAATATTGAGCTTGCGCACAAGAGACTGGACCTGACGGAAAAATTATATAAACAGGGCATGATCACCAAAAATGATGTTATCCGCAACCAATTGCAAATATCCGAGTTGGAGTTAGCCAAAGAGGTGATTCAGAATAATCGGAAAATCCTGAATGACGAGCTTATAGTCGCATTAGGGCTACCGGAGGGCACAGTAATTGAGCCGGATGACAAACTATTAAACAGCAGCTTTCAGCTGGCAGACCTCGCGAGCTTAAAACAAGACGCTTACGTTTCCAGTCCCGGTCTACAACTTGCGGCCAAGGAAACCGAACTTTTACTGACAGAAAAGGCTATTACAAAATCAGAGCGATCCCCTGCCCTCAGCCTATTCGCGGGAAACAGTCTTGTGAAACCTATCACCAATGTGATGCCGGTGATCGACAAGTATATGAATACCTGGAATACCGGTATCTCCCTGAATTATACGATTTCTTCCATCTACACGACAGGAAAAAAGCTTAAACTAAATGATCTACAAATTGAAAAGAACGAAAAATACACAAGTGCTCTGAAACAAAAAACCAGCGTCGCTGTTAATACTGCATACATTAAATACAATGAGGCCTACTCACAACGCAAGACGCTGGAGTACAATAAAGCTCTTGCAGATGAGAACTATCGTATTATTGAGAAAAAGTACTTGAACCAATTGGCGTTGATCGTCGATATCATGGATGCTTCAAACTCAAAACTTGAAGCGGAATTGAAATACACAAATGCTGAAATCAATATTGTGTATGCATATTACAAACTTTTAAAAGAGACTGGAAAGATCTAGTACATTTTCCTTTTGCCTAATTTAATCAGTTTTATATATGTAAGGCCTCATTAAGTAATTAATGGGGCTTTTTTATCGACAATACTGCATCATCTTAACTCATTATTATGGCAAATTCATTTTTTAAAACAATCAGATCATCCATCAAGCACTGGTATATTCCATTGATTATCGGCATTCTATTAATTCTTTTGGGGTTCTATACCATTTACACACCTGTTGCCGCATTTCTCACATTAGCGATTCTATTTTCATGGTCATTTATTATTTCCGGTATTTTGGAAATTATCTTTGCCGTGCAGAACAAAGATGAAGTGGACGGTTGGGGTTGGTACCTCACCGGAGGGATTCTTTATACCCTATTCGGCATATTACTGATTGCCAACCCGTTGCTTTCAGCCAGCACGTTGGCGTTTATTGTAGGCTTTTATGCGCTCTTTAAATCCTTTCAGTTGCTATCCTTTTCTTTTGACCTCAAAAATTACGGCAGTAAATCTTGGGGCTGGAATTTATTATTTGCCATTTTAGGCATTATTTTCAGCTTTATCTTACTTTGGAATCCGCTATTTGCAGGTTTTTCGCTGGTCATATGGACCGGAATGGCCATAAGTACGGTGGGCTTTGCAGCCTGTGTCTTTGCATTTCAGCTGAAAAGTCTCAAAGACATCCCGAGCAAGCTGCCAGACGAGTGGAAAGAGCGTTATCAGAAGCTTAAAGAAGAATTTGATCAACACCGCAAATAGAAAAAGGGCTTAATTGCCCTTTTTTTATCAATATTGCTCCGACTGTTAAGTTTATTTACTTATTTCGACAATCTTAAAAGGCACATTATGAAGTGGAAAATCTTGTTTATCCGTCTTTACCCGACTGATTTTCATGATCACCTCTAATCCCTCATAAATCTCGCCAAAAACGGTAAAATCGTGATCAAGTCTTGGCTGTCCGCCACGAGCCAAGTACTCCTGACGTTGTGCTGCAGTATATTTTATCCCTTTCTTCAATTCCAGACTATCCAGTTCTGCTGCCGTGATTTTCTTTCCGACCACGAAATAGATCTGATTCAAAAAAGATGCTTTTGCGGGGTTTCCATCCCGTCCTGCACCCAAGGCACCTATTTTATGATACGCCCGGTCATCGAACTCTGCCGCCAATCGCGGTTTTCTATGAAGAGGATCTGCCGCCTCACGTTTTTCAATATCGATATCATGCTCTCCGCCCTGCACAACAAAATTTTCGATAATGCGATTAAACAATGCTCCTTGATAGACCGTATCCCGAATAGATCGCAACATCAAATCGCGATGATTGGGGGTATAATCATAAAGTACAACTTTAAAATCGCCAAAATCAGTCTTGAAAAGTAAATGTTTTGATTGGGCATAACAATTCCCCAATACAATAAAAACAAAGCTTAGGATGGTTAGAATTTTCCTCATCGTATGAATTAATCGTTTTCTTAGATTTCATATAAAAATACATTAAATTTCGATTTTTGAAAGACATTGAGCGGCAGTTTTCCAAATGCTCTCGAAGAATATCTGTACAGGATACTTTCAAAACTTTTCCTGCACTAAAAAATTACAGCCATGGTATGGAATTAAAACTTGCAAATAAGCGTAAATTTATCTTAGTTTGGATTAAAACTATTCAAGACTATGCAGTATACAGCAAATCCAGACCGATATCAAGATATGATCTATAATCGTTGTGGTCAATCCGGTCTTCTATTGCCTGCCATCTCATTGGGAATGTGGCATAATTTCGGTGACGACACAGCCCATCAAACGAAAGTTGATATTTGCACAACAGCGTTTGACCTGGGAATTACCCATTTCGATCTCGCAAACAATTATGGTCCGCCTGCAGGAAGTGCCGAAAGGGCCTTCGGACAAATATTAAAAGAACAATTTTACGGTTTACGCGATGAGATGATTATTTCATCAAAAGCGGGATATCACATGTGGAATGGGCCTTACGGAGAATGGGGAAGCCGTAAATATGTGATATCAAGCTGTGAGCAATCACTTAAACGCCTGGGTATCGATTACGTCGATATTTTCTATTCACATCGTTTCGACCCCAATACCCCCTTGGAGGAGACCATGCTGGCGCTAGATCAGCTTGTCCGTAGCGGAAAAGCGCTTTATGTCGGTATTTCATCCTATAATTCGCAACGCACAAAAGAAGCCCATGCAATCCTGAAATCATTGGGCACACCTTTTATTATTCATCAGCCTAGCTATTCTATGCTAAACAGATGGGTAGAAACCGATGGCTTGCTCGATACCTTGGATGAGATAGGCATTGGTTCTATCGTCTTTTCCCCTTTGGCACAGGGCATGCTCACCGATAAATATTTACAGCATATCCCCGAGAATAGCCGTGCGGCGCAATCCAAATCACTTCAGACAAAATTTCTGAATGAAGAAAATCAAAAGAACATCCAGGCCTTACATGCAATTGCACAGCGTAGAGGGCAATCACTGGCACAAATGGCTATAGCATGGGTTTTACGCAAGAAGCAAGTTACATCGGCGCTAATTGGCGCCTCAAGACCACAACAGGTCATTGATTGCGTGGGTGCGCTGAAGAATCTGACGTTTAGCCCGGAAGAAATTCACGAAATTGATCTTTATGCAAAAGACGGCCATATTAACATCTGGGCTAAATCGGCTGAGATTGATTAAGATCAATGCCATAAAAGTTTTCATCCGAGGAACTACTTCACGCATGGCTGAATTCCATAAACTAAAAACGAGCCCGGATAATACCGGGCTCATTCCGTTAATTAACCCATTTTTTTCAATATCTTTTCAAAGGTGTTGATATTCCGGCTTGTCATCTTATCTTTCAGATTCTTTTTCCCCAACACCTTTCCGAAGCTGGAATCCAAGGTATTGCCCTTGGGTACGCGCCAATAAAAGACCGTATCGACAATTTCTCCCTTCTCTCCCGGCACATGTGTCGAATTGCTGAATTCATCCATCAGTATTGTTTCGACACCTGTTGTCCCTACAAAAGCATAGACATGGAAGTCTGTATGTATTTCAAAAGGAATATTTGCCTGCAGCAATTCCACTTCTTCCTGTGATCGGATGAACAAAAAAGCTTCATAAGAAAAATATGCCGACATGGAATCCTCTAGTAACTGCTTGAGCGAGGCGGGCGCTTTGTCCGACGAAAAAACAATATTTCCAGAAGCCAGTACCGAAGTAACGTCCGTTACACCGGCGTCCTTAAAAACCTGACTGACATCTGACATCTTCATATTGGTTCCCTTCACATTGACGCCGCGTAGAAAAGCACAGTATTTCATAGTATTACATTAATCGATTATTTCGTCCATCGGATCCCAAAACAGCTTTCTAAAGTCCTTGATCCGTAAATTATTGACAACAAGCCCCTCGGCTTCAAGCCGTTCTTGAAATTCAGGCACTGCGAGCGTGCCGCCACTGGATACAACACGGTGGGCGGGTACATCACTGGGACATCCTCCCATAGCCTTTCCGACATGTCGCGAATGATTTGGATAGCCCAAGGCTTTTGCTATCGACCCATAGGTCGTCACTCTTCCTTTCGGAATCAGCTTTGCAACCTCATATACCTGCTGTTTGAATTGCTCATCCATGGTAATTTATATTTTATTTGCCTTGATTATACATGTCAAAAAATTTTCTTTCGCTATTTCTACAGCAAAAAAGGAAAGTAAACTAAGTTACAAAAAGCTACTATAAGCTGTACAGTCTTTAGTTGATTCAATTGTCTAATTTTTTGTTTCCATATGCTTGTGGGGGAAAATATTCTTCCAATTGTCTATATACACGATTCCAGCTAGGGTTATCGTCAGCATTCAGTTTTACATATTGCCCCTTTTTTGTTGTAATGCTTATTTTTATATCTATTCCGTCGTATGGCTGACGCGATTCCTCTTCTTTAGCGGTAATAAATTTTTCCAAATCAATTTTATCCAATAACAAGTTCCATTTATCTTCCGTGTTGACATATGATTTTAGGGTACTCTGCGCTGTATCAATTGCAGAAAACAGACAATAAATACTATCTCTTGTTATCTTCATCGTATAACCTTTTGAAGGTGTTACTGTAAATCCGCCAACCATAGAAATTGACACTGCTGTAATCTCATCTTTAGTATTTTCTGCCGTCACCCGATGTGAGTTATGGGTACAGCTTTCTCCTAAGAATAGCTGTCCGACCAAAAGTGAGAACTGTAGGATCAATTTTCCGCCCATATCTTGTTCCTTTAAACGTTAATAAGTATATAATCAAAAAAAAAAAACGTTATCTGTTGTCAACAGACAACGTCTTTTGCTGCTTTCCTAATTTACAAAAGTTATTAGGATTTCGCGCTCCCAATCGCTATATTCCTTACGTATCAAATTGATCCCTCGAAATACAATCTCAGCGTAAAATCCACCAATAAGCAAAGCCGCAATTATCGTCATGACGAGCCTTGCCAGACTAAAGGCAACACAGACTATTGCAGTAACAGCTCCTAGGAAAAATACATTAGCGGTTAATTTTTCTTCATTCTCTTCGCTCTTTTCGTCGGGCTGTAATTGCAGGATCTGATTGCTGTATATTCAATTTTATATTCAGACAAAAGCTGTACAATTATTTCGTTGGTTTCGTTTTCGTTCAATCCCATTTTTTCTCCGAGATCAATTTCGTTTAGTTGACCATCATTGTCTATTAGTGCCCAGTAATATTTGTCTTTATTTTCCATGGTTATATGTTTTTTGTACCGCTATCATCATATGTGGGCTGAACGGAAGAAGGCAGCTATCATTTTCAGTAATTTGAATAAGCTCCATGAGTACTCTCCGCCGTTGGTAGTTCTGCATATTGGCAAAAAAGTCTTTGTCCAACCATGCCATACCTTCAACTGCGTACGTATTTAAATAGGTTAATTGTTGATTTAAAAATTCATTCTTTAATTGTTCGGGCCTATGATAAAATGCTTCTGCTAAAAGCCAAGGGAAATCAGGGGGCGGATTATGTTTGCTAAGTGTTAGTTCTTCCTTACACATTTCAAAAAATGACTTTTTGTGGATTAACCCATTTAAAAGACCTACCAAAGTGGATGCAGTATAATTAATGGCAAAACCCAATATAACGCCGTTGTTTTTCAAAACTCGTTTGGCTTCACAAATGGTTAAATCCCGGTCCTCTTTCTCTTGAAGATGATAAAGTGGACCGTGTAGTATAATAAGGTCGGCATAATTATTTGAGAACTCTAATTTTCGAGATTCTCCTTTGTGCACAGCAAATTTGTTTTTCAATTTATTAGCTCTGTCGCGGGCTATTTTTAAATGTTTTGTAACGGGCTCTACCAAATGAACTCGATGTCCTTTCTTTGCAAGCCATTCCGAATACTTCCCTGTGCCACCACCGATATCAATTATGGTTAATGGTGAAGAGATGATGTATTTTTCAATAAGTGATTTTATTCTTTCAAACTCAAATACTCCCATTCCCTTATCAAGTCTGGTTTCTTCCGATACTTTATCGTAGAATAACTCTATTTCTCTACTTATTAATTGTTTACTATTCATTATATTCCTTGTATAATAAGCATTTTAAATGCTATAACATCGTAAAATGATAAACCAATCGATTTGATAATCAATTTTTCGGTTGTGATTTAATAAAATATGGGGATACAATTATCTGTGCACTGAAAGTCAAAAGATTTCATGCAGTTATAGCTCTTTTTCGAGCATGTCTTTTTTAGTTAAGACGCAGATAATATGTTAGATATAGTATAACAGACTACAAAGATAGATTTTTTTTCTACCTATTCATTTCTTTAGATGAATTTCTATGATGCCCTTTGCTCCTGACGTACAATTCAATATTTTTACATTTAATCGAACCAAAGATTCTTTAAGTCAAGTCGTTAAGCAGATTTACATGTTGATTATCAATTGTTTATACTGAATTTCGTGGCACATTTTTTCAAAACTCCAATGTGCCACGAATGTGCCACAAAAATTATGAGTGTTTTTGAAAATTTTAGTAATTCCCATAAACAAAAAAATCCTGCAAATCATTGATTTTGCAGGATTTATCTATTTTTTAGTGCTTTTTAAAAACTTTAAATTTGCACCTGGCGGAGAGTGAGGGATTCGAACCCCCGAACCTGTGACAGTTAACGGTTTTCAAGACCGCCGCATTCGACCACTCTGCCAACTCTCCGCGACAAAAGTACGAATTTTCACACTCCCACCAAATTTTATTTTATATATTGCGCTTATTGAGCTTTTATAAACTGAATATCAGCACTAAATTTTACTTCGTCACTTACCATTACCCCTCCTGTTTCCAACGCCGCATTCCAATTAAGGCCAAATTCTGAACGTTTGATTTTGCCTTCTACAATAAATCCAGCTTTCGTATTTCCCCAAGGATCTTTTTGGATACCCGCAAATTCCAAGTCGAAAGACACCGGTCTAGAAACGTCACGAATTGTCAAATTTCCCTTAATTTCATTATTCTCCAAGCTCGTTGCTTCAAATGTAATTGCTGGATATTTCTCTACATCAAAGAAATCTGCACTTTTTAAATGACCATCACGTTGCTCATTACGTGTATTAATCGATGCCGTGTCAATAACAACTTTCGCAAGGGCATTTTTAAAATCTTCGCCCTCGGCGTCAACATCTATTTTAAAACTGTCAAAGTTTCCTTTAACGTTTGTAATCATCATGTGTTTTACTTTGAATTCTATCTCGCTATGTGCAGCGTCTAGTTCCCATTTTCCTTGTGCCATAATTTTATGTTTTTTTCTATTTGTTTAACAACACAAAGTTAACAGCAGTTTTATTCAATTTGTTTGACCTAGATCAATAAAATAATCTTATTGAAAAGCAATCAGTTATTGAAAAACCACAAAAAAAAGTCAGTGATATTTTGGAAATATAACACAAATGTCTACTTTTGCATTACCGAAAACGACGCGCCAATAGCTCAGCTGGATAGAGCATCGGTTTTCTAAACCGACGGTCTCAGGTTCGAATCCTGATTGGCGTACTTAAAAGCTCCTCTGTATGACACAAAGGGGCTTTTTTTATACGTATCCGTCCTACCAAGTACA
>NZ_DJTD01000023.1:0-86056 GCF_002440385.1 Sphingobacterium sp. UBA6317
ATAGGCCAGTTGAGTTTTAGAGGAAGATAGATGAAAATAGTGCAGACTGATCAATCAGGTTTAAAGATTTATTTGCTGATTTCTCTTTTTGCGAGAAGCATTATAGACAATGATCACACTAATCGTCATCAGGATAAATGCTAAGAAAAACGGCGCGCCAGAAAATTTAAATGGTGCTTTGTCATGGGTGAAATAATAAAATAGGTTTGTCATCATTGGTGGACCAATAATCGATGTTGCACTCATTAAGCTTGTTAGTGCACCTTGAAGTTCACCCTGTTCGTTTGAAGGAACATTTTTTGTAATAACAGACTGAAGAGCTGGTCCACAAATACCACCCAAGCAATAGGGGATAAGGAAGACGAACATCATCCATCCTTCGCTTGCAAACGAGAATAACAGTAGTCCAATAGCATACAGGGTCAATCCATAGAAAATGCTTTTTTGTTCACCAAGTTTGGGCGTTGTCCATCGAATTAAAACGCCCTGAACCAATCCAATCAATAATCCAATAACACCTAATGAGATACCCACCATTCTTTCTGTCCAGTCGAATTTATACATGGTGAAGAAGTTCCAGTTACTTTGAACTGCGTGGCCTGCGATATATATTAAAATTAAGGCAACGATTAATCCGGATATTTCTGGATGTTTTCCAAGAAACTTAAAGGATCCAATTGGATTTGCGCGTTTCCATTCAAAAGCTCTACGTTTTTCTTTATCTAAGCTCTCAGGTAAGATAAAATAGCCATATAGAAAGTTTAGCATACACAGTCCTGCGGCCGCATAAAAGGGAACCCTGGCACCATAGTGACCGAGCAGACCGCCAATAACTGGGCCGATGATAAAACCTAGACCAAATGCAGCGCCTATCAAGCCAAAGTTCTTTGCCCGATCTTCATCCGTAGATATATCGGCGATATAAGCACTTGCCGTTGTAAAACTAGCACCTGTCAATCCGGCGATAACGCGTCCTAAGAATAGCCAACCTATAGTTGGTGCGAGGGCAAGAAAGATGTAGTCTACCGCAAAGCCAAAAAGTGAGATCAATATAATTGGCCTTCTGCCATATTTATCGCTGAGGTTACCAACGACGGGAGAACAGATGAATTGCGTGAAAGCATAGGCAAAGCCGAGCCAACCGCCATATTTTGCCGCTTCACTGACATCGCTATGAATCAATTCCTCGATAAGTTTAGGGACGACAGGAATAATGATTCCCCAACCCGTAATATCGATTAGTAGTGTAATAAATATGAATCCGATTGCTGCTTTTTTCTTGGAATTTTCCATCATGATTCAAAAGTAATGAAATCCTTAAAAACTTGTTTGTTATTTAATTACTAATTTGTGGTGAGTGTCGCATTTTCGATAGCGTTAACAAATCGAAAAGAGGGAGCTTTTTTCTTTCGATAGCGTGCCCATTTCTGGTTAAATCGCTTGACATTTGGGATGGTGCAGCACCGTGAAATTACATGAATTCGCAATAAAACACAGTTTATTTGCTTGGGTATGTAAGGATAAAGCAAGTTCTATCTGGGATTCATCTGTGATGAGAACCTCGGGGTGTAATATAACTTCTGTAAAACGACCACTTCCATCTCCATCCGTTTCCAGGGTAGCGATAGCATTGTCCTTATAGGATAAAATCTCGATGCTATTTTTCGAGCAGACGTATAAATAGGACATCATGTGGCAAGAAATCAGGCTGCTCAGCAGCAAATCTTCCGGATTGTACAATGCAGGGTCACCCTTGAATGCTTTTGCTGCGGAAACTTGCAGGTCAGCTTTCCCCTCGATCGCGATGTGATGGCTTTTTGTATAAATTTTTGAACCTACAGCACTAGGCTGTTCAGGATGATTCCAAGCCAAGGACGCTTTAAAGATATGTTTGTAACTCATTTTGTTTCAAATTTAAGGTATTCTCCGATATTATAGAACGTCTAGTCCGCCAACTGCAACTACTTCGTTTGTCATCAGACCACGGCGGCGTCTGATGACAGTACTGTTATGTGCGAACAAAAGTGATATAATCTGTGTTGACAGGTTCAATGCCATTTTTTCGCATTTCGCTTGCTATTTGCGCCCTGTGATAGGTGCCATGATTAAAGACGTGTAACAGAATGTCGTTGGCCTTGTTATGAAAAGCCTGATGCTGTGTGTTTGTATAATTGACAATTTCATCCTCCGTATCATTTCTGCGCCGAATTTGCTGCCTAAATCCTTCAGAAGCTAAATCGTGATACCTTTGGCAATCGATGATACTGTGCTCATCCCAAACACCAACAGGTGGTTTTTCACCAGTTAATCGACTTAACCAAATAATCTGAGCATTGACAATATGGCTAAAGAGCCGTATGCAAGAATGAGGTACATTTTCGCCTTCACTTTTCAATTTATCCAGGAGTGCTGTATTGGCCCAGTCATTATATAACCAAAGCTGCATAAAAGTAGTTGACATCTAATTGTTGTTTATGTGGGTTCTATAAAATTAAATATACGGAAGATCGCAATAAATTTTTTGCCAACCCCATCAATCGTTCATTTTATGGACAATTTATGGTTGAAAATTTAAAGCAATATATTTGTTACAATTTTATTCTTTTCTACGTAATTCTATTTTTTGGTTTGTTCAGATCTTAATTGAGATATATTCAGATTGTTAGCGTTATAGGTTGTTGTTTTTTGTCGCAGAAATGTCTTTTTGCGTTCTCGCATAGCAAGTCAGACTACCACAGACTAAAGGATATCATTATATTAGACTGATATTATCGAAAAGTATGCTATCTATGAACAGGTTTTTCCAAAATTACAATACGGGAAAACGTATTATTCTTCATTTGTGTTTTTGGTTTTTGGTTTTGGGAATGCAATTCATTTCCTATCAGCGGATAGATATTGATAATTCCTGGATTTTGTTTGTAAAGGACGTATTTTCTTTGTTGACCATATTTTATGTAACAGCGTATGTCATCATTCCGCGCTGGTTTATTCCAGGAAAGTTTGTGTTGTGTATATTGTGGTTATTGTTTATTTATGCCTGGTGGTCGTTTCTAAGTTATTTTGCAGCCCTATTAACATTGAAATATCTAACACCAGATGTTCGCCTGTCAAGCTATCTTGAAATAATACTAAGTCAAGGAATCTTCGGTGCTTTTCGCCTTTCTTCCATTAGCGATTATTTGTTGGATTTTATTTTTCTGGTGGCCCTGCCTTTGACCGTAAAAATTGTACAGGCGTTTATGTCTGTCCGAAATTCAAAAATGAAACTCGAATTGAAAAATTCAGCACTTGAGTTGAACAATGTCCAGTTGGAACTTGCTTTTCTAAAATACCAGATTAATCCACATTTTTTACTTAACACACTTTATAGCATCTATGTGCTGGTATCCGATCATGATGAAAGAGGCGGCGAAAGTATGATGCGTTTAAGCAGTATGATGGTGTATTTACTGCATGAAAGTAATCAACCCAGGATAGAAATTAGTCGCGAATTTCAATTGCTAAAGGATTATGTTGAATTGGAAAAGTTACGCTATAGCGAGACCGTGCAGATCAATCTAAATTTGGCGGCTGAAGACGAAAGCTGCATGATGGTTCCTTTGATCTTTTTTCCGTTTGTAGAAAATGCATTCAAACACGGACCTCGGCTAAGTTCTTCGGCGGGATGGATATCCATAGACATTAAGGTGAAGGATGACAAGGTGTATATGCACGTGGCTAATGCATATAGGGAACTTTCAAAACCAGAAAATTATATCGGCGGATTAGGGATAGAAAATGTAAAAAAGCGACTGGAACTTCATTATCCTCATCATCATAATTTGGAAATAAAGTCGCATGAGGGTGTATTTAGTGTTAATCTTGTTGTAACTTTACATTCGGAAACAGAACCGTAGCACCAAAGCAGCGGGTTGCGAAGTACTTATGAATAGAATTAAAACTATCCTTATTGAAGATGAGCCTATTGCGAGAGGTCGCCTGGAGAAATTAGTTTCCAAATTAGGCCTGATCGAAATATTGGGTGTATTTGAAAACCCATTGCAAGCAATTGACGTTTTAAGGCAGCAGGAGGTAGATCTCATTTTGTCAGATATAGATATGCCTGAAATGGATGGAATTACCTTTCTCAAAGGACTTGCTCATCCACCATTTGTTGTTTTTATAACTGGGCATTATGAGTATGCTGTTGATGGGTTTGAATTGGAAGTAATCGATTATATCTTAAAGCCACTCCTGACGGAAGAGCGATTGATCAAGGCAATTGAAAAAGTTCAAAAGGCAATCTTGTTTTCTCGAAGAGGGGCACAGAGTGAAAGAAAAGCGATTAAGATAAAGGATCGGAACAAAACTATTTTTATAGATCCTGCAGATATTTTCTATCTAAAAGCCTGGGGGGATTACATTCAAATTTATACGTTAGAAGGTATGCAGACTTTGCTGTCGACCATGAAAGATATGGAAGCAGAACTGCCTTGGGATATGTTTGCTCGTATGCATCGATCCTATATTGTCAATATCAAACAGATCAAGGGTGTTGAGGCAAGTAAAGTCATTCTGAAAAATGGGACAGAACTCGGTATTGGTTTACAATATCGTAATCAGCTCTTCGCGAAGATGGGACTTATATAATTTATCGGGTTCATAGGTTATACGTTTTTTCTGTTTCCCAATTTGCATTTTATAATAGCCAACCATAAAATGGTAAACAGCAAGTTCATGTAAGCGTTGATCGGACATGAACAATCGGTTAATGAACATATGAATGTAGCTTGATAGTAACGATGTTCGGGCTGACTTGAATTCATCTTGATCGGTATGACTCCGTAAGGTGTTAAATATGCTGTATTGAAGTGCATTTAGTTTCTTTTTCGATTCTTCAGGGTTGTCTAAAGGTTTTTCGAACCAGTCTTTTTTCTCTTTAAACTTATTGTTGAGATGAATCCAAAGGTTTTTATTATTATCAAATTCTTGCTGATAAAGGGTATTCATCTGTAGGCAGAAATCTCTTTTCTCGATCAGTGTAAATTTTGCAGCTTCTAAGAGCGACTCAATATTTTCGAAAGCCAGGCGCCATCGATCATTGATTGAAGTACTTTGTTGGATAACCTTCAGTACCGTTTCGCTCTGTTGATAGAATAGCTCCTCACTAAGTTCCATACAAAATGGTGTATATCGTTCAATCTCCCGTGTATAAGTGTCAAAGGATAGCGTTGATATCTGTCCATCTTTAATAAACTGTTCCAATAGGGTATTAAGCGTGGATATAACGAAATAATACTGGCTTGGATCTGAAAGCTCAACTCTAAATCGAATGTGGGGCGATGGATCGTTGTAGCGTATAAAAAACCATTTTTTTAGGACATCTTGTTGATTAAGTGTCGCTACGATTAGGGGGAAAATTTCCTTTAACAAGGTGTCTGCAACATGTAAACCACAATAGATCTTGGCGTAAAGCCATTCACTGCCCAAGGGGAAGCATCTTTTTAGGTTACTTTCTTGAGGGGCTGATTCATTTGTGAAAGTCTCCTGCTGTGATTCTATTGGAATAATGATTTCGTTGGCAAAAATATGTCCATCTTTATCGCAGGCTACTGATGAATAGTCATTCAGGATATATTCGGTTAATATGATCTCTCTTTTGCACATATGATCCAATACGATTTCTATGCAAAAAGGATTGTCTAAATTTATCAACAATTCATTATCGCCACTGCTGATGATGACCATTGCAGGAATTGCTAGCTCCGCTTGTATATTTTTTATGAAAGCCTGAGGGGTACTGGAGTATTTCGCTATTTTTTGAATTCGCCATTGTGCTCTAGACAAGATAATATTTTTGTAGCTTATTCTTGGGAGTCTCGGCTGCTCCTTCATAATCCCCCAATTCCAGGAAAGATCCAACCTATTATTTTGGAACTGAAAATCTGCGAGAAACTTATATATATTCATACCCTGTTCAAAATTGTGGGCGGTAGTTAAACGAGGTATAACCATTTTATTGAATTTCCTGGACCACAAGATTAGGCGCTGGTCTTTGATGAACAGGTATAAGTCATTAACATCAATTTGCTCTTGTTCTTTATCGATTGTCGGGCTTAGACAAATTGATGCTTTTCGCAGCGCAGGTCTATAAATGATATTTCCAGCATTATTGTCTGGGTAATGACAAATCTCGGCAAGTATCGCATTTGGAAACTGCTGTTGCTCTGTGTCGGCAGATTCCTTCAACTTGTTATTCAATTTTTCATCCAGATGTGCAAATCTGGAAATTAAGTTTCCTGATGACGAACCACCAATGGTAACCAGATTGAAGAATAAGTTTTCCTGACATGAACTTCTAAGGAGATTGCCGATGGCATAGCATGAAGAAGGGATCGTATTGACAGTTTGTTTACGTTGTTTAGCGATATGATCTAGATCTTTGCTGGTCAGCCGAATTTCGGTGAATTGATTTTTTACACTTTCTACAAATTTTTCAATGACCAGATCTTGATAATGGTGGTCGCCATATTTTTTTTCGCCCGCCGGGGTGATGTTGTTAACTTCCCCGAGTATTTCATCCGTTATATTGTAAACACCTTCTTGACGTCCGTAACCAATCCCAATATCGGGGTCTAGAGCTGTCGTTAGCGGAACCATTCTATCTTCATATTTAACAGAGAACGCAGCTCTAAACCGATCAAAATCTGTTAACTTAGCCTGGCTGCAAAGTGGTAGTAAATCCTGAAATTGATCTCTTATGTGATCTAATGCGGTATCTGATAAATTGTTTTCGTCCATCCCTATGAGAAGGTCCCCCTGTAACGAATTGGTCATATCGAGGTCTGGAGCCAAAGGCTGCAATAATTTAAGGATGGCGGTTCGGATCTCAATGACAGATTGAGAACTATGAAGCCATTTTCTTATCGTTAATAAAGGATTTAAATAATTTCCCTCCTTATCCACTCTTTCAAGCGTCGTTATCAGGCTGTCCAGATAACCTCGGCCAATGACATTGGGCTGTAATTCAGAGGATATGATTCCAAGGCTGATGAGGTTATTGACGAATAGGGCCGCATGCGTTATCGATGCTCCAAGACCTTGCAGCAGATCGATTAATGATTGATAATGACTAGTTTTCTTATTGTGTTCAAAGTATTGGATGACTCGATCCAAAACTGGAGTAAGCCTTATACGTTTCAGGATATGCTGTCCTTTCTTCCCATTTGTCACTTTTTGATAATATTTGTAATATTTACCATCTAAGTATAAGGTGGGATTGAGACGATAATAGAGTTGACTGTAAATTCTTTTGTCTTTTGATATCTGTTCAATAATTTTTGTCAAAATGGTGGTATCCAGTTTTAAAACAGCTTGATTTGCATTTGACCTGATTAACGATACCTTTTTTTCGGAGACGGCAATGTTCCCAAAAGATACCCCTGCGAATAAACCGAAAGGCGTACTTCTGGTGCTCATCCTAATCGCATATTTGAGTAGTGAAGCGATCATTTTTGAGCTGCTTTCTTTCTTGTATTCAAGCCATTTTTGAACTTCCGCCGAGAAGGCCGGGCTTGCCAGAAATAAGGCTTCTTTTAATTGCTCAATTTGAAACAAATGACGAAGTTTCTCTTCTATTTCATGTCGCTCAGTTATCGTTAAAAGATCAACGGCAGATGCAGCTGGAAGTAGCGGAGTGCGCAGAAGAAAATAATCGGATAAGTGGAATAATGACATGAATTAGTTGGACTAGTATTGCATGACTTGTTTTATACAAGACTGAAACATCTGGGGCGAAATTGGTTTTTGCAGCGCAAAATGCTTCCTGTTTTTGATAAATTCTGGATATTGCCAACGTGACACGGCGGAGGTGATGATCAGGATTGGAATATCAGCGATCAATTCGGCTAGTGTATTAATATTACCGCCGCTAACAATGAGATCGAGGAATAGGATGTCTGCAGATTTTAGATCATGGCTAAATAATGCTGGATTTTCAATGTCTTCAACCATCTTAATCAATTGAAGATCTGGAAACATGTGAATGTATTCAACTATTTTTTTTGTCGCCAGTGGTTCATCCTCAATGAGAATACATTTAAGCTTGGGTGAAGTCATATACTCGATTCTTTTTTATTTATTAGGCAATAAAGACGATTGCTGTAAAGGCGCCTACCAGAACGCCTTCACAGCGTTATCCTCTTTTATATTACTTTTGAAGATGTAACTGTCTTAATAGTTACCAGTTCCATATCATCAAAATCAAAAAATGAGATCGGTTCTACCGCGCAGACAGTTTGTACATCCAGTACAAAATCCTCTGCTAAAAAATTTTCAATGTTTTCCATAGTTATACGTTTAAATTGTAAACAAATGTGCTCGCTATGGAAAAGAACAACGAAAAATATCGACAGAATTGAAAATGAATCAGACGAACTAAAGAATCTATTCGACGAAAAAAATAGTGTCTGTTGCTATTTATGTTCGCGATGTAGTAGACTTTGTTTGCAGAGCCTGCCAGATCATCATGGACATTGAAAGAAGTTCTATTGTGTGTTTCTGGAAAATTCGACGAAATAGCATTTGAGTACGATGAAACAGCAGTAGCTTCATTGTAGTATTCCATCTGGTTCGTTATCTTAGATTCGTCTATTTTAGCATCAAAAAACCATTTCTTTAGCCATTAAATCCATGTAGCTTAAATAGATAAACCAACGAGAGGGCTTGAGGTAATTCCTTAAACCAAAAAAGCATCTACCAAAAAAATAGGTGAGTAGTGTGGGCGCGTAAAACAAATGAGAATATGAATTTATCTAATGAAATGTATGGTTTTTTGAAAAGAGAAGGTTTACGGTTATTTAGAAAAAAAGTAAGCTGGCAGACCTCTGCGAGATATCAAATCTATGGAGATGGGAAAACAACGATCGGTGTCGCATTTGACAGAATTCAAAATTTTATCGATGAAGATACCAGTGCATCCGGCTGGAGTGGAATGGAAAAGATTAAACTCGAAGAACGGGGTGATTACATTATCTATGGTTTTGTTGAGAAAATTGAAAGCTAAAGAAGAGTTCTCCATATGATTTTTCCATTGAGCTTGACCTTTCGTATTTTATTATCGAGTAAATTTTACAAATCAATTCCTTAATTGTGTAATGACTTTAATCTTATTTGTGGCCAAATTTGTTGTGTAAAATTAAACAATAAGTTATGGCGACAGATATTTATAAGGATACGGTTTATCTACCTTTAGAAGATGTTGAAAGCGAACATTGTGCATCAATTGTCGAAAAAGGACTAGCCCAGGTTAAAGGCCTAGCGAGCTATCGGGTGGAATTGAATAACCACAGAGCTGCTATCGTACCGAAGGATAGTGAAGCCGTCGTTAGCAGTGTAAAAACGATCAAAGATCTTGGTTATGGTGTTTCTACATTAACCAAAACTTTTCCAGTTCTTGGGATGACTTGTGCCTCTTGTGCCAGTAGCGCTGAAAGTATGGCGAAATATGAACAGGGGGTTGTCAATGCGTCTGTAAATTTTGCAACAGGAAACCTTACGGTGGAGTATTTGCCTAATATTACGGATCATTTAAAAATCCAGAAAGCGGTTCAGGCTGGTGGCTATGATTTATTAATCGAAGATGAATCTACTCAGCAGGAAACGTTGGAGGCTATTCACGCCGAGAAATCCCGTAAGCTTAAAATCAAAACTCGATGGGCAGTAATACTTTCGCTTCCCGTGGTCGTGATAGGTATGTTCTTTATGGATATGCCGTACGCAAATCCTATTATGTGGCTGTTTTCCACGCCAGTAGTTCTTTGGCTGGGCAAGGACTTTTTTGTCAACGCGTGGAAACAGGCAAAACATCGTTCGGCCAATATGGATACGCTTGTTGCGTTAAGCACAGGAATAGCCTACATCTTTAGTGTGTTTAATATGCTCTTTGCTGAATTTTGGCATCAGCGTGGCTTGCATGCACATGTGTATTTTGAGGCCGCCTCAGTCGTCATTGCTTTTATTTTATTGGGTAAACTACTGGAAGAGAAGGCTAAAGGTAACACCTCATCCGCCATTAAAAAGCTAATGGGCCTGCAGCCTAAGACGGTGATGGTCATTCAATCGGATGGAACAGAGCGTCAGGTCGCTATAGAAGCCGTTAATACTGGCGATATTATTCTGGTGAAACCAGGGGAGAAGATCGCCGTTGATGGGGTTGTTATCAGCGGAAATTCCTATGTTGACGAAAGTATGTTAAGCGGAGAGCCGGTCCCTGTTTTAAAAATGGGCAATGAGCAGGTATTTGCAGGGACGATCAACCAGAAGGGCAGTTTTCAGTTCAAAGCTACAAAAGTTGGCCGGGAAACAATGCTTGCCCAAATCATTAAAATGGTACAGGATGCACAAGGAAGCAAGGCCCCTGTGCAAAAACTGGTCGATCGAATTGCTGCTGTATTCGTTCCTATTGTCATTGGTATTGCTATTTTAACTTTTCTACTGTGGTTTACTTTAGGTGGAGAAAACCATCTGGTACAGGGTTTAATGGCGGCAGTAACGGTTTTGGTTATTGCTTGTCCTTGCGCACTAGGTTTAGCAACTCCCACAGCAATCATGGTTGGAGTGGGTAAGGGAGCTGAGCAGGGTATTTTAATTAAAGATGCGGAAAGTCTGGAGCTGGCCAAAAAGGTAAATACAGTTGTTTTGGATAAAACCGGCACCATTAAGGAAGGAAAGCCTGTGGTCACTGACCTTTATTGGAAAAATGATGAGGATAGTTTGAAAGGTATCTTGTTGAGCCTGGAGAAACAGTCAGAGCATCCATTGGCAGAAGCTGTAGTCGGGTATTTTAAAGATGTAAAAGCTACTCCAGTATCCTTTATCGAAAGTATTACTGGGAAAGGTGTTAAAGGCAGTGATGGAATCGAAACGTACTCTGTAGGTAATCGCAGGTTGTTGGATGAGAATGGGATTACAATTCCGACGGATTTGATGGAACATGGCACCCAGTGGGAAAATCAATCCAAAACAGTGATCTGGTTTGCCAACAGTCATACTGCGTTAGCGGTAATAGCCATTGCGGACCGGATTAAGGAAACTTCTGTGCGTGCTATCAAGGAGATGCAGGCCATGGGCATTGAGCTATATATGCTGACTGGTGACAACGAGGCTACGGCTAGGGCCATTGCCGCGGAAACAGGTCTTCAGCATTACAAAGCGGAAGTATTGCCAGAGCACAAAGCTGATTTTGTTAAAGAATTGCAGCAAAGAGGGCAGGTGGTCGCTATGGTTGGGGACGGTATTAATGACAGTACAGCCTTAGCAACGGCCGATGTCAGTATTGCAATGGGGAAGGGAAGTGATATTGCAATGGATGTAGCAAAAATGACAATTATTTCATCTGATTTGACGAAGATACCGCAGGCCATTCGACTTTCGAAACAAACGGTCGCGACGATTAAACAAAATTTGTTCTGGGCGTTTATTTATAATTTAATTGGGATTCCCCTCGCTGCAGGTATTCTGTATCCATTCAATGGTTTCCTTTTAAACCCGATGATAGCTGGAGCTGCAATGGCATTGAGTAGTGTAAGTGTTGTCAGTAATAGCTTGCGACTTCGCTGGAAAAAATAGCTAACTATGGTTGAGGTCTAGACCTCATCTTAAACGGTAAATATTGCAAAACAAAATAGAAAAACTGTAAGTACAACCCATCGAATTAAAGGGATATTTGTATAGATAATTAAATAGATTAATAACATTAAAATTAAATAACATGGAAAGCAAAGAATTTCAATTTAAAACAAACCTTACTTGTGGGGGATGCGTGTCCAAAGTAAGCGCTGATCTGGATAGTGTAGACGGTATCTATGAATGGAATGTTGACACCACAAATGCAGACAAAATTCTGACTGTAAAAGCTGAAGGCGTTTCGGAGGAAGAAATCATTGAAATTATCAAAAAGAAGGGCTTTAATGCCACGGCCTGCTCCGCCTAATTGTTCAATAAATCTATAGAACCCCATAAAAACACCCTAAAAGTTTTCTCCAACCTTTAGGGGTTTTTTATGGGGTATTGTGATGAGACTAAACCGAGCTTAGCTTTCTGTTAATTAAATTGGATAAACATATCTTTAAAATTTAGTATCATTATAGAAAATTGGCGAATAATATCTTGTCCTATATTTCCATACACGGTTTCATTCTTAATCTTCGATTTTAATAGGCTTATATTTTTAAGAGCGATCGGTTTATCGCTAATATGGAATGTATGTTGTATAACAAATCCGTCATATTCAACTTGACCGCCTGCGCCTCCCATGGCGACCTTGGTCGGTATATCCTGTTTTTCGATATGTTGTTTGTAGGTTTCGTAAAATGGTGCATAAAGGATTGTTTTTTCAGCTCCTGTATCAAAAGTATAGTGCTTTCCATCAATGGCAATAAGCGGTGATAACCCATCTATTGCAAGATTCGATGCTTTCCATGAAACTGTAGGTCTCTTGGGTACAATGAAAAAATCGTCCTGTGTAAGCTGTACTTCTTGCAGTGCTTCAATAACAGGGAAGCCTATTATACCATTGATCTGATAGCCAATTTGCGGGATACAAAGTGCGCTGTCTGGGAAAACCAGGAATATTGCGTTTGAAATGTTGATGCTACCAAGTTTTAATTGTTTACAAACGGCCAAATCGGCTTTGATAGAAACACCGGTAATGGCGTCTACATCAATATCTGCACGGATAAGATCCATATGAAGACGTTTGGCCACGGACTCTGTGACTGTCGATAGGTTTGCTCCGGTATCAAATATAAAACTTGCCGTATCGCCGTTGACTGTTAGTGTTAGATTCTTCAACCCGGCTTTATCTTTCGTCATTTTAAGACGGGTATCGGCGTTGATTTCTATAAGCTGTGGCCGCACATGTTCTAGTGCTGACCAGATTTTTAGATTGTTTCTGAGATCCGCTCTTGTATCTGTTGACAGCAAAGGATCGAAGTCGAGTAAGATTTTCTGGGTTGTCTGTTTTGCCCCCGCGTAATCTTTCAGTTTGACAAAATTATCTTCCTGAACACGCCGTAATTTTAGTCGCAGTGTGTCGGGTAATTCTTCTGTTGCTGCGCTCAATAGTGCTATTTTTTTGTTTGAAGCGATGGGTTTGTTAAAGGCGTTATCGAGTATTGCCAAAATAAAAACTTGCTCATTGGCGTTTAAGAAAGGTTTATTTACCCTAAACAGGTCGCGGGCAGTGAAGAAATCTTTTGATGCTATTAGCTGATATAGCCTGTTGAATTTAGTTGAGGAGGATTGTCCGAAATTAAGCTGGATGGTGATGAATAACAGGAAACATATTGATACGCATTTTTTGAAATGATTTGCTGGGAGATTCATGGTGTATTCAATTAATTGTCTTTTGGTCAACGATATGTTCACGCTCTTAAATGTCGGAAAAGTTCTTGTTAATTTTTTAATTTTATTGTTGCTTATTTTGTTATTGATCAATGGTTTATGTTGTGGAGTTGTGTGTAATACTTGTGGTCTTGAATAATTAAGGTTAAATTAGCTAATGTTTTGAGAAATTTCTCCCAGAAGGATTGGATAGACGAGGTCTCCGCGATTGGTGGACAGTAATATATTTGTAAATAGCATAATTTAATGAAACAGAAGACGATGAATATTAGGTATAATAAAGGAATTATTTTTTTTGGTCTTGCGGCTTTATCGACCAGTTTATTTTTTGGCTGTGGAAACACAGGCACTAAAAATGAGGCCAAGGCCGAAAAGGTAGAGGGACCTGCTGAAGCTATTGCTGACACTGCAACCACAACGCAGGAGTTATCTTTTAAGGATAAAGAGGGTAAGGTTCTTCAATTAAGTGCTTTAAAAGGTAAGGTCGTGTTTATTAATTTCTGGGCGACCTGGTGTCCCCCATGTATTCATGAACTACCTTCTATTGACCAGCTTAGGCAATCGCTTAAAGATAATAAAGATATCGTTTTTCTCATGGTAGATGTTGATGGCGACATAGAAAAGTCTTCAGCATTCATGGCCGAAAACAAGTATGATCTACCACTTTACATAGCAGCGGGTGAAATTCCTGCAGAATTCTTAGGACAGTCCATACCAACAACGGTTATCTTGGATAAAGCGGGTAAGATCGTAGAGCGTCTGGAAGGAAGCCGTGACTATGGGGCCCCTGAGATAAAAAAAGCATTGGAGGATATCGCGAGCGGTAGCTAAAGCTCGAAGGTTGTGATCACTATTTTCTATAGCTGGAGAATAGAATTTGAAAAGAAAAACAGTATTTTCGCGGTGTCAAGTTAATTTATAGCTATGTCCGAACTTCAAGAGCAGACTGCAGTCAGAACGACTTATTTTAGTATTGTAGGTAATGCATCACTGGCATTATTAAAATGGTTAGCTGGTTTCTTTGGGAACTCTTATGCGCTGATAGCGGATGCAATTGAGTCAACGGCAGATATTTTCTCTTCATTTCTAGTGCTCCTCGGTTTAAAATATGCGCAACGACCTGCCGACGACAATCACCCTTATGGCCATGGTCGGGTAGAACCACTCATTACATTTATTGTCGTTGGTTTTCTAATTGTTTCTGCAACCATAATCGCTTATGAAAGTATTGAGAATATAGGAACGCCACATGACCTGCCAAAGCCTTGGACCTTATTTGTTCTGGGTGGGATCATTGTGTGGAAAGAGATTTCTTATAGGATCGTTATGAAGAAAAGTAAAGAAACTAATAGTTCTTCACTTCGTGCAGACGCTTGGCATCATCGAAGCGATGCGATAACGTCAGTTGCAGCTTTCATTGGGATATCTATTGCATTGTTGCTCGGAAAGGGATATGAAAATGCGGATGACTACGCGGCATTATTTGCCGCTGGATTTATACTTTATAACTGTTACCATATTTTCAGACCGGCGCTTGGCGAGATCATGGATGAAAATGTATACGATGAGGTCATTGACAATATCCGGCAAGAAGCATTAAAAGTAGATGGGATAAAAGCCACGGAAAAATGTTTTGTCCGCAAATCGGGGGCTAAATATCACGTCGATCTGCACGCTATTGTCGATAGTGAAATTACGGTAAGGGAAGGGCATGAGCTGGCGCATAAACTCAAAGACCATTTGGTTGCGCATATTCCTGATCTTGGTCATGTGATGATCCATATTGAACCGAACGAATGCCTTTGGGAATCAAATTAAAAATGGCAGCACCTATTATTTTTCTTGAACCGTGCTGCCATTTGATTGTTTAAAAACTTAGGTGTTTTCAGCTTCAAGCAATTGAATCTGCCATTTAATCTGATCCGCTTTAATAGGGTAATCGATATTATTTCTTAAGCTTTCATAAATGGCTTCAAACAGCTGATTGTAATCTCCTGTATGTGGCGTTACTAAAGACTCATGTTTTTGATTTGATACGTCTATCGTAACAAGTTTTCCCTCGAGGCCGGCTGGCTCAAGGCCATAAGATGGATCGTCGGGCAGCATACCATCTAGCAATTGCTGTTCTTGCACATCCGTCATATTCTTGATAAAACTCCCTTTTGTACCATGTAAGACAAAGGCGGGCTGCGGAGAGGCGACAAGTAAACTGCCTGTTAAATACACGTTCAGTCCAGCTGGATAATAAAGATGATAGTGAAAATAATCTGCAACTTTAGAATCGGGTCTGTTGATGGATGTTGTCTTGGTAAATTTAACCGGTTTTCCAAAAAGTGAGATTGCCTGATCAATAAGGTGCGGACCTAGGTCATAAGTGATACCATTGGAAATATACTGCGTATCTTCCTTAAAGTATTTTTGTCCCAATTCCATTTTATAGCGATCAAATCTGAAATGCACTTCAATCAGCTTTCCTAATTCTCCACTTTCGATCACTTTTTTAATGTCTAAAAAGTGACTGTCATATCGTCTGTTTTGATAGAAAAATAAGTCTTTTCCTTGTTTTTTGCTGATGGCAAGAAGCGTATCGAATTGTGTAGAATCATCAACGGCAGGTTTTTCTATCAAAACATGTTTTCCTGCCTCTAGGGCGTCTTTTGCGTATTGGAAATGGGTATAGTTTGGTGTGTTCACAATGACCAGTTCGATGCTTTCATCCGCTAGTAATTCAGTTATATTATCGTAGCTTTTTATTGCCGGATAAAATTCATGTGCGTTTTTTTTCGACCGTTCTACAACAGCGCTGAGATTGAAATGTGGATTGGTATGTATAAATGGCGCGTGAAAAACACGTCCTGACATGCCAAAACTTAGTATTCCTGTGTTAATTTGAGTGTGTTTCATGTTGATTTAAAATATTTTAGCGCAGTCTTGCTACTTGTTAGACTTCAATATAAAATTTAATGCTATTGCGTGTTTTTTTTGTCCGTGTTCGATTCTACAATGCGGTTTGCAAAGTGATGTGTTACGCCATCTTCTGTTGCTCGAAGACATACCGAACACAGTTGATAAAAAAGTGAATGTTCTACAACGCCTGTAATGAGTTTGATTTGTTTATTCAAATCAAAAATATCAGGCAGTTTAGAAAAATAAATGTCTGCCAGGAAATTACCTCTCTCAGATAGTAGAGGCCCCGATTTTTGTTCAGATTTTCGTAATACAATATTTGATATCGCTGAAGAATAGCTTGATTTTAGTTCTTTAAGTACCGATAGCCAGGCGTCGGGAATAATTTCAACACATAGCGGATATTTTGTGGTCAGTTTATCGACCATCTTTGCGCCATCGACCAAGAGAATAAATTGCTTTGCCATATTCGCCATAATCTTTTCACCTGTATGTACGCCGCCGCCACTTTTGAACGCATTTAAATGAATGTCCACCTGATCACAGCTGTCAAAATAATAATCCAGCGTTGCTATGGTACTGTTATCAATACAAATAAGACCATTTTCTTGGAGCAGTATTTTGGTTTCCAAAGAAGGCGATGTAAATTTCAGGCTGGATTTAAAACTGACCCTACTGGCAATTAATTCAATGAAATAAGCTATTGTTGATCCAACACCTAGTCCAATGAATTGATCAGGTTCTAAAAGTTGAAGAGCAGCTTTGGCGGCTTCCTGTTTGAGATTGTTCATAAATGGTAAACTTATAAAATTGTAATACCTTGTTCGACATAAGGCTGCAAAATGCGATCAGAAGGATCCTTTTCTGTAATTAAATAACTGATATCAGATGCGCGGCATGTTAGAAAAGATGCCAGGGTATCGAGCTTATTGCTCGTTGTGGCAGCAACAATGTTCATTGAATTTTTACATAGTACTCTTTTGATAGCTGTTTCTTCGCGAGTTCTTGCCGTAAGTCCACGATAGGGGTCCAGGCTACATACACCTATGAAGCTGACATCCGCATATATTTCTTCAAAGGTAGAAATAGTTTGCTGTCCCTGCATCGTAAGAGATGATTTGCAGAAAGCGCCACCCGCGAAAATCAAGCTGATGTTTGGGAGGTTTGCAAGTATATTGGCTATCGGGAGACTATGTGTGACCACAGTAAGGTTTAGGCTATCTGGAATGTTGCCAGCAATTGCCTGTGTTGTTGTGCCACCGTCAAAAAAGACGACTTGATGATCTTTCAATAGTGTGATCGATTTTTCTGCTATGGCTTGTTTCTCCATAACATCAAGGTTATTTCGGTCGTATATATCGAATGGTAAGTTTGACCGTAAAGTGGCTCCCCCTCGAATAGCGCGGAGCAAGCCAGCGTCAGATAGTTCTTTAAGATCACGTCGGACGGTATGCTCAGAGACACCAAGTTCGGCCGCTAACTCTGTCATTACTAATTTCCTTTCCTTTTTGATTTTAACTAATATAAAATCGTGACGTTCTTCTTTGGATATCATGCTATAAATGTAGTGTTTTTGTGCTATATGTTGTAATATTTGTCATTATAATCGTTGTAGTATTGCGATATATTGCAATATTTCGAGTTATTTATCGTTGAATTGTTTATTTGTGTTTTTTAGTTTTGGTCCCAATTCAATTTTGTTGAACTTGTTTTTGCGGTACTTTTTTCTATTAGCATTATATTTGTGAATGATCAATAATAGTTTCGATCGCTCTTCAGTGGTAACCAATTTATAATTTTCACTTTTACAGGCTGTTGTTTGCTACTACATGTAAAACCATAGAAATCAATTAAAATATGAATATTATCGTAAAAATTGCAGGCTCTATTCTGTTCGTCTTTTTATGCGGCTGCAGCGTGCAGCCTGCTGGAAAGCTTAAAAAAGAACAATGGGTATTAGGAGGCTTTGAAAGGCCCAAAGGTGTCAATCCAATTATTGAGCCCGATACGAGTTCCGTATTTTATGATCCAATGCTGAAGAAAGAAATTCGATGGGAGGACAACGACACTTTTAATCCTGCTGCAGTAGTAAGGGGAGATAGTATCTATGTCATTTATCGTGCAGAAGATCGGACAGGAAAAGCTATTGGCCACCGGACCTCCCGATTGGGGTTAGCAGCTAGTGCTGACGGTATTCATTTTGAACGACTGAAAACGCCGATATTCTATCCGGGGCCTGATGAGCAGCAAGATAACGAGTGGCCTGGCGGGACAGAAGATCCTCGGATAGCACAGACTGAGGATGGGCGTTTTGTGCTATTTTATACCCAATGGAACCGAAAGGTACCGCGGCTTGGTGTAGCAATATCCACTGATCTGAAACACTGGACTAAATACGGTCCTATTTTTAAGAACTCGAGAAATAGGCGCACTCTAGTCAATGAACCGCATAAATCGGCTTCTATTGTGACTACATTGAAAGGTAACAAACAGGTTATAGCTAAAATCAATGGGAAATATTGGTTGTACTGGGGAGAACATGGTGTCTATGGCGCCACATCCGATAATTTGATTGACTGGGAACCCGTAACAGATAATAGAGGTACACTGAAAGCCTTCATTTCGCCAAGGGATGGTTACTTTGATAGTTCATTGACAGAGTGCGGTCCTCCAGCAGTTTTGACTGATAAAGGAATTGTATTGCTATACAATGGTAAGAATCATGCTGAGAAAGGGGATGTGCGTTTTAATAAAAATACCTATTCCGCTGGACAGGTTTTGTTTAGTCCACGAGATCCGACAAGCGTATTGGCTCGAATGGATGTTCCGTTTTTACGCCCCATGGAATCTTTCGAAAAAAGTGGACAATATATAGATGGAACGGTTTTTATCGAAGGATTGGTCTTTTTTAAACAAAAATGGTTTTTATATTATGGTTGTGCGGACTCTAAAGTTGCTGTGGCTATTTATGATCCGCGCCATCCAGGACTTATGGATCCTGTGCCTGAACTGTAAAAGGGAAGAAGTTGCCTTTGAAGCTTGTTCGGATGATGGGTAGCTGGTCAAGGAGCATTTGTTTAGTTGGCTGAGAACTTATCAAATTAAAAAAGGCAGATCATTTGATCTGCCTTTTTGGGTAAGTAATCGGGCTCGAACCGACGACCCCTAGAACCACAATCTAGTGCTCTAACCAACTGAGCTATACCTACCGTGATTTTGATGATACAAAAGTACGATTAAACCCTATTCCCTCCAAATATTTGACTGAAAAAAAACAGCGTTTAAAGCCAACTGGGTGAAGATTAGTTTATTAAATTTTAATAAAAAACATCTAAAGGGTTGCATTTTGATAGTGCTATGCATTTGGCTGCTCCAAATTTGTCATTTGTGTCCAATTTTTAATAAAAAAGGCGGTTACTATTAAAGAGACCGCCTTCTTTATTAGAAGGAATACCCTTAAATCATTTCTACACTTCTCTTCACAAAAGATGTCAGATCTGCTCCAGACAATAAACCTCTGGATAAGAGTGCTAAATCAAAAGCTTGTTTTGCCAGTTTTGAACCTTCTTCATCTGATGACGATAAAATTCTTTTGATCAGCGGATGGTTCCCATTGACTGTTACCTTATAATTATCGGGCAATGAACCATAAAAATTCATGCCACCACCTGTCTTGGCCATATCTTTCATTCGACGCATAAATTCATCAATTGTTACCGATACAGGCAGGTCACTTTCATTTAACGCGTCAACTTCAACTTTCATATCTTGGCGCGAAATTGCTTTTTCGAAAACCTCCAGCGCTTTTTTGGATTCTTCTTCTGAAAGGGCCAATTCAACCTTTTCATCTTTTTGGATCAACTTATCGATAACGTCAGCATCTACACGTTTCAGCTGTACCTTATCGCCGCCCTTTTGCTCTAAATAAGCTGCAAAGTGTGTATCCAATGGCCCATCAAGCATCAAAACATCATAACCTTTGTTTAATGCCGTTTGGATAAAGCCATCTTGTTGAGCGGCGTCATGTGTATATAAGTAGATAATGTTACCATCTTTATCTACCTGGATATCTTTGACCTTTTCGTAATACTCTTTAATGGTGAAGCTTTGGTTACCTGTGTTTTTTACTAAACAGAAGTCATTTGCTTTTTCAGCAAATTTCTCATCGCTAAGCATACCGTATTTGATAAATAAACCGATATCCGTCCATTTCTCTTCAAATCCCTTACGGTCGGTCTTAAATATTTCGTTCAATTTGTCAGCCACCTTTTTGGTGATATAACTGTTGATTTTTTTTACGTTACTGTCTGCCTGTAAAAATGAACGGGATACGTTTAACGGAATGTCCGGTGAATCAATTACCCCATGAAGTAACATCAAGAATTCAGGAACAATATCTTTCACCTCGTCGGTGATAAACACTTGTCGAGAATAGAGTTTAATTTTATTACGCTGGATTTCCAGTTCATTTTTAACTTTAGGGAAGTAGAGGATACCTGTCAGGTTGAATGGGTAATCAACATTGAGGTGTATCCAAAACAAAGGTTCATCCATTGAATATGGATAGAGTTCGCGGTAGAAGGCTAGATAATCTTCGTCTTTTAATTCAGACGGTGATTTTGTCCAGGCTGGATTGGTATTATTGATGATATTATCTACCTCTACAGATTTGTATTTTGGTTTTCCTTCTTCGTCTTCACCGTCCTGTTCAGAATTTGTTTTGGTGCCAAAACGGATTGAAACAGGAAGAAATTTAGCATACTTATCTAAAATGTCCTGTAGTCGTGCCTGGCTTAAAAATTCTGTTGATTCTTCATTAATATGTAAGATGACGTCGGTACCACGTGTGGTTCTTGAGCCCGTAGAAATTTCGTAAGATGTACTACCATCGCAAGTCCAATGAGCCGGTTCTGCGCCATCTTGATAGGATAAAGATTGGATTTCTACGGTATCGGCTACCATAAATGCGGAATAGAAGCCTAAACCAAAGCGACCAATGATTTCATTTGCGTCATTTGCCTCCTTGAATTTTTCCATGAACTCTGTTGCTCCTGAGAAAGCGATCTGGTTGATGTATTTTTTTATTTCATCGGCTGTCATACCAATACCATTATCGGAAATAGTGATGGTCTTGGCCGCTTCATCAAATTTTACGTCTACAATCAATTCTCCTGTTTCCCCTTGGTATTGACCCAAAGAAGCCAGACGTTTGATTTTTTGAGAAGCATCAACGGCATTAGATACCAGTTCACGCAAGAAAATTTCATTATCAGAGTATAAGAACTTTTTGATTACGGGAAATATATTCTCCGTGTGAATTGAAATACTACCTTTTTCTGGATTCATAATTTGTATGTCGCTATTTTAATTTTATGATTTGTTTTAAACATACAATCAGTGTTCCAAATCGTCCCTACAGGACATGATGGCAGAAAACCGCCTATTTTGTCATAGGCTCATTCGGTGATTTACGGACTCGTAAAGCAAACTGTCATATAGCGTAAGTCCCTTTCGCTAATTTAGACCTGGGCTCTGTGGGAAGTTGGCGACATGTGCATATTTGGGACCTAATCCAATGATGGCATCCTTCCATAGCAATTCGCCATTACCTTCAAAAATGAGCTGATGGTGGTATTTGTTTTGTACAGCCCAGCTATTTTCTTTGATTTCGCCGTCCAACTGACCGGCAGACCATCCAGAATATCCGATAAAGAATTTTAATTCGTCAGGTTTTATGCTATCGGTTTGTATGGCTTCAATAAGCTTTTCTTCATCGCCTCCAAAATAGATTCCAGGAGCCACTTCCTCGCCACTTAGCAGTAAATCAAAACGGCTATGTACAAAAAAAAGACTTTCCTGAGCCACAGGACCACCGACGTAGATGGGGAAATTGCAATTCGGTATAGATTCCAATAATTGGCCTATGCGAACATTGGTTTGATTATTTAGGACAAATCCGAGGGAACCCTCTGTATTGTATTCACATAACAATATCACGGATCTGAGGAATCTAGGGTCTAGCATAAATGGCTCGGAAATCAATAGACTTCCTTTTTGTGGGTTTAGTTCGGTAAACATATAGCGCGAATTTTAATTATTTATTGAATTTAATCTTTTTTATTTAATCTATGCGAGATTTGTGCCAAAATTGAGATTTTGTCAATTTCTACTAACTTTATAGAGAAAAAGCAATGATTTTAGTAAGTTTGTGGGATATAAAACAGGTTTCTATGTCCATTCAACATAAAGATATTGCAGCAATCAGACAGGATTACGTATTAGGTAGCCTATCTGAATCGGATGTGGATCGTAATCCAGTCCACCAGTTTAAAAAATGGTTTGATGAGGCTATTCACAGCGAGGTAATCGAGCCTAATGCCATGGTGCTTTCAACGGTGTCATCCGATCAATTACCTTCCTCGCGAGTTGTTTTATTGAAGGACATTGTAGCTGAAGGACTGGTCTTTTTTACAAATTATGAAAGCCGTAAAGGGGAAGACATGAAAGTGAATCCGCATGTTGCCATGTTGTTTTTTTGGCCTGAATTACAAAGGCAGGTCCGAATTGAAGGTGTTATTGATTTTGTAAGTGAGGCCGATTCCGATGAATATTTCCAATCGCGCCCAAAAGCAAGCCGTATCGGTGCACTAGCATCCCCGCAGAGCCATGAAATCCCCAACCGTAGTTTTTTGGAAAACAGGGTGGAAGCACTCGAAAACCAATACAATGGAAGCGATTCTGTACCGAGACCGTCACATTGGGGTGGCTATCTGTTGAAACCGATTTATTTTGAGTTTTGGCAGGGGCGTGCAAGCCGGCTACATGATCGCATAGTCTATAAAAAGGTGTCGGATTCCTGGAAGATTACGCGTATAGCTCCATAAATATGACATTTGACGAAATTAAATCGATGCTTGTTTCCAAATTTGGAACTCAACTTATTCTTAAAGAAGATCGCAATGGGCTGCAGCCTGCACTATTTATAGATAAAGCAGATATTGTAGCCGTTTGTTTATTCCTCCGGGATACAGAAAGCTTATATTTTGATTTTTTAAGCAACCTTACTGCAGTGGATTATCAAACGCATTTTACCATTGTCTACCATTTAAATTCCTTGCCGTATCAACACAGTTTGGTCTTAAAAGTTGAGTTGTCTGGTCATCGTTCGCTGGATGAACTACCGGAGATTCCTTCGCTTACTTCGGTGTGGCGCACGGCAGACTGGCATGAGCGCGAAGCATTTGACCTGATGGGGATTTATTTTGAGGGACATCCGGACCTTAGAAGGATTTTGCTGCCTGACGATTGGGAGGGCTATCCTTTACGGAAGGATTATGAGGAAGCGGAGAAATATCATGGCATTCATATTAATTGATAGAAATGGCGAATCCAAAATATAAAGAGGCATTACTGCGCTATGAAAAACACCTTACAGAGATCTCAAGTCAGGAAATGGTGTTGAATATGGGACCTCAGCACCCTTCGACACATGGTGTGCTTCGGTTACAACTGATTACAGACGGAGAGATCGTGAAAGAGGTTGTTCCACATTTGGGTTATCTGCATCGTTGTTTCGATAAGCATGCTGAATCGTTGAATTATGCAAAAACAATTCCTTTTACTGATCGCTTGGACTATTTGGCTTCGATGAACAATAGCCATGCTTTCGTTATGGGAGTTGAACGTATGCTTGGCCTTGACAGCAAAATACCTAAAAGAATAGAGTACATTCGGGTTTTGGTCTGTGAACTCAACCGAATAGCATCCCACCTGATTGCTATTGGTACATATGGTATTGATATCGGTGCCACAACGCCATTTTTGTGGTGTTTTCGGGATCGTGAACATATCATGAATATGTTGGAATGGGCCTCAGGTTCCAGGATGCTGTACAACTATATCTGGGTAGGCGGGTTATTTTATGATTTGCCCGTTGGCTTTGAAGAGCGCTGTACAGAATTTATCACGTATTTCAAACCTAAATTGGTCGAACTGGATGAGATATTGACACAGAACCAAATATTTATTTCCCGTACGGCTAAAATAGGTGTACTTCCTGCTGATGTTGCTATAAATTATGGTGTATCGGGACCTATGCTGCGTGCTTCGGGAATAAAATGGGATTTGAGACGCATAGATGGTTATTCTATCTACCCAGAAATTGATTTCGAGATACCTGTGGGAAAAGGTGAAATGGGGGTAATCGGTGATTGCTGGGATCGTTATAAAGTTAGGGTGGACGAGGTCAAGGAATCGGTTCGCATTATCGAGCAATGCCTTGAACGACTACAGAAAGACTTTAAACGTACGGCCGAATTTGATCCGCGCGCTTTGGTCCCGAAGAAAGTGAATCTGAAAGCTCAGGACTACTATGTTCGTGCTGAAAATCCGAAAGGAGAATTAGGGTTTTATTTTGTCACAAAAGATAAATCAGATATCCCGTTGCGGGTCAAGTCAAGGGGCCCAAGCTTTAATAACCTTTCCGTGATTTCAGAACTTGGAAAAGGGGTGCTGATTGCTGATTTAATTGCGATCCTAGGATCGATTGATATCGTTTTGGGGGAGGTTGATCGTTAGACTGCGGTAGTGTGCATGTTTTATAAACGATTTAGCAAAATAAAATAGAGATTGTATTGAAAATGTTGCATAAAAACGCAATTAAATTTGTAATTGAAAGCAATTTTCATCATATTTGCAGTCTCATAATTTAAGTTTATAATTGGTTAATGAAAGCTCGTTACTCCCAAAGTAACGGGCTTCTCTTTTTTATAGTGTGCAATCTATTGATGCTGTGTATTTATGATACTGGTGTGTTGGTTTGAGCTTGAAGGGTTTACTGCTTTTTCTCGCGAGTATTGTTGATTATCCTGTAGATTTCATCGAATTCCTGTACTAGAATTTAACGTAAATGATTACCTTTACTGGTCTTAAATATAAAAAAGTGACGGATAGTTTAGTTATCATTCCAACATATAATGAAAAGGAAAATATTGAAAAAATCATTCGCAAAGTTTTTTCCTTATCACACGCATTTGATATTCTAATTGTAGACGATGGTTCGCCCGATGGGACGGCTACAATCATCAAGAATTTACAGGTTAATGAATTTTCTGGCCGTTTGTTTATCGAAGAGCGAATCGGGAAGCTGGGTTTAGGAACAGCGTATATCCATGGATTTAAATGGGCGCTATCCCGCGAACATTACCGCTATATTTTCGAAATGGATGCAGATTTCAGCCACAATCCAGAGGATTTACTTCGTTTACGGCAGGCTTGTGCGGATGGTGCAGACATGAGCATAGGTTCGCGTTATATCAAGGGCGTGAATGTTGTCAATTGGCCGATGAGCCGTGTGTTGATGTCCTATTTTGCTTCAGTATATGTTCGTTTTATAACGGGAATAAATATCCAGGATGCTACCGCAGGATTTGTTTGTTTCACGAGGGAAGTCCTGAGGACAATCCCACTCGAAAAGATTAAGTTTGTAGGGTATGCTTTCCAGATTGAAATGAAATTCACCGCCATAAAATATGGCTTTGATGTAGTCGAAGTACCCATTATATTCACAGATCGGACCGAAGGCACATCAAAGATGAGCACAAGTATCTTTAAGGAAGCTTTTTTTGGAGTTATCCAATTGAAATTAGGAAGTATCGGAAAGCGGTACAAGAGAAATTAAAAGATCGCTACAATGAACGAGAATTTAGATCCAAATCCAGAGCGTCTGAGCAACACAGATCGTGATATTGAACGGGCATTGCGGCCTCAGGCTTTTGAAGATTTTACAGGTCAGGCTAAAATATTAGAGAACCTCAATATTTTTGTGAAGGCAGCCAGGCTGAGAGGCGAGGCGCTGGATCACGTTTTGCTACATGGCCCCCCAGGCTTAGGAAAGACGACCTTATCCCATATCATTGCTAATGAGATGGGTGTTGGCATTAAAATTACTTCGGGACCTGTATTGGATAAACCGGGTGATCTTGCAGGATTATTGACAAATCTCGAAGAAGGGGATGTCTTGTTTATCGATGAGATCCACCGTTTAAGCCCTTTAGTAGAAGAATATCTCTATTCGGCAATGGAAGATTTTAAAATCGACATTATGCTGGAAACAGGACCGAATGCACGGTCCGTGCAGATCTCCCTTAATCCGTTTACCCTAATCGGGGCAACAACGCGCTCAGGACTTTTGACAGCCCCTTTGCGTGCACGCTTTGGAATTAATTCGCGCCTACAATATTATGATGCGAAACTCCTGACAACTATCGTGTTGCGTTCGGCACATATCTTAAACACACCGATTTCTGATGAAGGTGCCTATGAGATTGCACGAAGGAGCAGAGGTACACCCCGGATAGCCAATGCTTTACTGCGCCGTACACGGGATTTTGCACAGATAAAGGGTAACGGAAGCATCGATAAAGAAATAGCGAAATATGCTTTGCACGCGCTTAATGTGGATGAAAATGGTTTAGACGAGATGGACAACAAAATCTTAACGACTATTATAGACAAATTTAAAGGTGGACCTGTCGGTTTAAAAACTGTAGCCACAGCAGTTGGGGAGGATGAAGGTACGATTGAGGAAGTCTACGAACCCTTTCTGATTCAAGAAGGATACATTATGCGGACCTCGCGGGGGCGCGAATGTACCGAGGCTGCTTATAAGCATTTGGGCCGTGTCAATCACTCGAAAGGAAATACATTGTTTTAATCGCGAATAGAAACGATACTTTAACTTTTCTGCTGAATAATTTTATTGGTCCGGCTCATTAGGGCTGGACTAGGTTTTGTTCGTTGAAAATAGTTTATCTGAGCCTGTAACTCCTCATGTATCCAAGGGTACTTTTTTCGTAGGTTATTTAAGATGTCCAGGCAGTTGACCAATACAGCGACAGGACATGCAGGTTCGATCATCCATTGGAAGGAATGCTCGATAATTTCTTCTTCTATCTCATTTTGAAGTGTATATTCTTTATTTTTTTTAGACGTTAAAAATAATAGAATTTTAGTATAGCTTCTAAGACAACTCCAGTTTTTTTGTTTTTTTAAATTGTTCAAGAATTGCGGGAGAACAGATTTTAGCAACGCTGTATTCTTTAAAACGATGGTTTCAAATACCCATGCGGCGCGAAAGGCAACCTTTTTATCCTTCTCTAAGGAGATGTTCAGCAGATCAGCCAGGGTTATTCCTTGGAGCATCTCCAAAGAAAAATCCGTTACCTCGAAAGATCTCAAGGTAACGGATAAAAATGCTAATTTTTCATTGTAGGTCATGTAACCGTTATTTTTGTGGCTTTTCTCGATTTATTTCAGTCATGTCAACTTCGTTCATCTTGGAATCACCCAACAGATATTGGCTAAAGTAATCGCCCATTTTCCAGAAGAAATACTCCGTCATATCGCCAAAGCCATGTCTTTGTCCAGGTAATAGCAGGAAATCAAATCTTTTGTTAGCCTTGATCAATGCGTCTACCATGCGAATTGAATTTGCCGGGTGCACATTGTTGTCAATATCTCCGGTAGCGATAAGTAGTCTGCCTTTTAGGTTTTTTGCGAGCTCTGTATTTTTATTGATTTGGTAGGAGAATGTTGTATCGCCTTTAGCGGATACTTTTTCTGTCACTCCATGATGACGCTCACTCCACCAGCGGTTGTAAATCTGATTTTCATGGTTTCCGGCGCCAGACACCGCAACTTTAAAGAAGTCAGGGTAAACAAGCATCGCCGCTGTAGACATAAAACCACCGCCGGAGTGACCAGTTATACCAACGCGGTTAATGTCGATGTATTTATAACGATCTGCGAGCTGTTCCGCCGCTACTTTTTTATCTTCCAAACCATAATCGCGCAGATTGCCATATCCATAGGTATGATACCATTGCGAACGTGAAGGATGTCCACCACGGTTACCAACTGTGATGACGATAAAGCCAAACTGCGCTAGCCTGTCGATTCTGTCCATGCTTCTTCCAAAGGATTTATTGACAGCTTCGGTTTGAGGCCCAGGGTATACATATTCCACAATTGGATAAGTTCTGGTACTGTCAAAGTCAAATGGTTTGTACATGACCCCATAGAGATCCGTGGTGCCATCCCCAGCTTTCACTTTAAAAGGTTCTGGAAATTTGTAACCTGCAGCAAATAGCAAGGATAGGTCAGCTTTTTCCAGTGTCATTATTTTCTGTCCATTGCTATTGTATAAGACGGATTCAGGAGTCGTGTTTACTCTGGAGGAATTATTGACAAAATATCGGGAAGATTCGCTCACTTCCACTTGGTGGTCAAAGTTTCCTGGATTCAATAATTTAATTCCGGAACCATTTGTATTTACACTGTACTGATGTAGATAATAGGGGTCTTCGTTTTTCTCACGTCCCGATGCTGTAAAGTATAATGTTCCGGAAGCAGGGTCAAAGCCGGTAATTTCCTCCGTATGAAAAGCTCCTTTTGTAATTTGATTAATCAATTTTCCATTTGTGTCGTAGAGGTAGTAGTGGCCCCAGCCATCTCTTTCCGACCAATGAACTAATTGCTTCTTGTTTTCGATCAGGAATGGTTTTTGAATATCCAGATATACATTGGAACGCTCCTGGATAATATTGTTTACCGTACCATTTATATTGACCTTTAGGAGATCAATTCGTTTCAGGTCGCGGCTAGAGCGTGAAATGTAAAACTCTTCGTTATTGCCCAGCCAATAGTTGGTAAAATAATCCTCTTTATAAGAATTTTTATCCGGGGTTTTTGTCCAGGTAGAGACGGTCTGATTTTTAAACGCAGCTATATTGATGCGGCGTGGAGTTTTTGCTGCCGCGTCGAAGATATATAGTTCAGTTTCTGTCGAATCGACTTCGCCTGGCATTTGGTATTTATAAGTTTCAAGTGTCGGCCGGGATGAGCCAACATTATTGATTACCCATAAGGGCTTTAGAGAACGGTTGTCCTTTCTGGTCAAGGTAAAATAACGTCCATCCGGAGACCAGCTGATCCATACCCGCTTGCGTTTAGTATCGTTGTCTTTATCTTTTTCCTCACCCGTAGTTGTGCTATATTCATCACCGCCCCAAGCATAATATTGCACCCCGTCTTTTGTTATCTGGTGCTCAACAATGGTGCTGTCTTTTTCATCCTTTACCGCTTTAAGATAGTTGGATTTGTCCATCCAATACAAGTTGTAATCTTTCGCAAAATAGACTGTATTGGTGTCAGGCGAGAATGTCGCCCAACCCAATGGCGGTTTTACCTTTGTCGAGTCGCTGATTTCTACCACAGACTGTGCTGCTAAGTCATATTCCAGATAAAATAGTTTCTTTTTGGTGGTATCGGACTTATTCTTGAGCTTTTGTATTTCATCTTTGGATTTCACCGTATCTTTGGTGCTCTGAATCTGAAACCTCAATTTTTTCTCATCTTTGGTAAATCGAAGGCCCTGTAATTCCAAATGTTATGCATCTACAGGATTTTTAACGATTTTAGTAATTTGTGCGGCGAGGTTGTCGTTATTGAAAAGAAGTTCTTTCTTTTTCAGCGCAGGGTTTACAATGTACCAGTTTCTTCCCTGTGGACTTGCGTAATCATACCAAAAGCGATCGGAAAAATTGATCCAATTTGGTTTGATGCTGGTCGAAAAAATCATTTTCTTTAATTTTTCAGGGGAGAATTTTGCAGCCAGCTGATAATTTGACTTTATAGGGGCTTCCTTCGCCTGTTGTGCAGTGCTAACATAGGGCAATAAGCTCGCCGCTAGGATTAAGTAGTACTTATGCATTAATAATATAGATAATTGTATAATAATGGTTCTGAACGTAAAAATATCTATTATTAGGTTCTTTTGCGAATGATTCGTGTAATAATCCTATGATGGATAGAAGTTTTCATTGAAATTGACCAGAAAAAGTTCCTTTGTTGCTCGGGTAACCCCAGTGTATAACCATCTTAAAAATTCAAGATCCAACATATCATCGTTTATATAGCCCTGGTCAACAAACACGATTGGCCATTGACCGCCTTGTGCTTTATGGCAGGTAATTGCAAATGCAAATTTAATCTGAAGCGCATTATAATAAGGGTCTTTTTTGATTGCTTCGAGCCTGTCCTTCTTATCCATGATATCGGCATAATCCAAGGCAATCTCTTCGTAGAGAGCTTTTTGGCTTTCATAGGGCAGATTGGGGCCGTCTGTATAGAGGCTATCTAAGATAACGCGGCAGGTGATGGGTTCTATTTCGTCAATGTCTACAAATTCAAGTGTGACATCTGCAAATCGAAATCCATGCTGATCGTGGATGTTACTTACTTTTCGTACTTTGGCCATATCGCCATTTGCAATAAATCCATCGCCCATGTTGTTTTCCTGTAACCAGAAGTAGTTGTTTTTTACAACCATAATATAATCTCCGCCCGTCAGTTCCTCGTCCCGGAACAAAATTCGGTTCCTTATATTTTGGTTGTATAAATTTGCAGATCGATTTGAACGGCAGATAATCATGGTATTTTCGAGTCCATATTTGTCATATGCATAGTTTATACCTTCGATTAACCGTTCACCTGTCATTCTGTAAAGATCTTTAAATCCTTTTGTTATGAATTTTGGAAAAGGGAAGTCGTCTTGATCTTCTTCTGCCGAGGTTATCTCTTCGCGTATTTTGGTTGCATTGTACAATATACCGGAGTCTTTGGATTGGCGGACAACCGTGGTTAGCTCAAAAGGATAAACGCAAAGATGAAATTCACTTTCGAGATAGCTTGGGTTTAAAGCAGGACTATCTAGGAGTCCTACAGGAGGTAATTGAGCCGTATCTCCAACAAATAATAGGGTACAGTTCTTCCCCGATTGTACATAACGGATCAAGTCGTCCAACAGGCTTGCCGAAAATGCATTCACAGGTGCGTTGGATATCATTGAAGTTTCATCGATGATAAATAAAGTGTCTTCGTGCAGGTTCTCCGCCAAGGTGAAATCCAGCTGAAATGATACAGCAGATTTTTTTCGGTATATTTTTTTGTGTATTGTCAGTGCTTTGCGACCAGAATAATAGGTGATCACTTTTGCCGCCCTGCCTGTTGGTGCCAGCAGAACAGCCTTTTTCCGTAATGCAGGTAGCACTTTAACCAGCGCCGAAATTAATGTTGTTTTTCCCGTACCAGCGTATCCTTTAAGTACAAAGCAGGATTGCTTGTCAAAAGCGAGAAGAAATTCTTGCAATAATTCGAAAGCCTCCAACTGCTGTTCGGTGGCTTGCCATGGGAATTGCTGTATTAACAGATTTTTGATGAACACCCTCAAAGTTATTTAAAAGGTTTGTCTTATCCTCTAGAAAAAGCTATTTTTGCTCTAAGAAGTTTTAATTTTTACAATTCAGCGAATGAATTATATTTCAAAACAATTTAATATTCATTATTTACCGGAGTACAATCTTTTGGTCAAGGCTGGCTTTCAGAAGGATGTCTTGGCGGTGGTTGATAAAAAGTCGATCGCACCGATTTTGATCGAGTATCCGTCTGAGGAGCCAATTTTGGATGCCACGCGGATTATGAGCCTTCCGTTTCGATTTGTCCGCGTTGTGATACCACATCAAACTTTTACGTTTATTCCAAAAGAATTTTTTCTGAGCGAAAATATCAGCGATTACCTACAGTTTTTAGGTACAACTGATCTTGAAAATACATTTAGCTATTCTTTAGATAGTCTTAATTTAGTTGCTGTATACCAGTTTGATGGGCTTTTATTAAATAGATGGAAGCGGTTGTTTCCTGATGCTGTTATACTTCCCGAATTTGCGGTTGTGCTTGATCGTGCCCAGGAGCGTGTATCTATTAGAGGAAGTGTGCTGGGGCTTCATTTTGTAGCTGAAAATACAGTTGATTTTTATCTGTTTAAAAACGGGGTTTTTCAGCTTTATAATAGTTTTGAAATTCATAATCTTGATGATATCAGCTACTATGTCCTTAATATTTTAACACAATTCAATCTAGGGGACTCCATCAATAAAGTGCTCCTTTCAGGAGAAATTCCAAATGAATCCTATTATAAACGTATCTCTACTTATGCGGGTGATATCGAAATATTGGATTTGAAGACAAAAGTCGTATTGGCGGATAGCGAGATCGAGTCAAATTTGGCCCCATATAATGTATTGTTTGATTCTATACTATGCGAATAATCGGAGGTCGTTTAGGTGGTTTAAGGCTGAACCCACCAACCAATTTACCTGTGAGGCCAACCACGGATATCGCTAAGGAAGCGCTGTTTAATATTTTACAGAACCGACTGGATTTTGATAGTTTAAAGTGTCTGGATCTTTTTGCAGGAACAGGAAATATTAGTTTTGAGCTCGCATCGCGAGATGTGGAGTCAGTAGATGCAATAGATCTTCATTTCAAATGTGTGCAATATATCAATGAAACAGCCGGGAAGATGAAACTGGAGCAAATTAAAGCAAGGAAAGCCGATGTATTTAAGTTTATTGCCAGCTGTAAGAATACCTATGATTTTATTTTTGCAGACCCACCTTATGATATTCCTAAATTGCCACAATTGCCAAAATTAATTTTTGAACAGGAATTGCTGCATGAACATGGGCTCCTTGTTGTTGAGCATCCGTCAACAAGACAAATGGAAGATCATCCAAATTTTATAGAAACTAGAAAATACGGGTATTCATCATTTTCTTTTTACGCTAAGACTATCTAATATGAAAATTGCTGTTTTTCCGGGCTCTTTTGACCCCTTTACATTAGCTCATCAAGATCTTGTTGAGAGAGCAATGCCGCTATTTGATAAAATTATTATTGCAGTGGGCTATAACGCCAATAAAAAAGGAATGTTAGATCACGACGAACGGGTAGATTCAATTAGCCGTGTTTTTAACGATGTGAGTAGGGTTGAGGTGCATAAATATAAAGGTCTTACAGTAGATTTCTGTAAGCAAGTTAAAGCACGTTTTATATTGCGTGGGCTCCGAAATACCAATGATTTTGAATTTGAAAATGCTGTTGCTCAAAATAATTTGTTGCTCAATAATGATGTTGAAAGCTATTTTTTGATGAGTAGATCTGGAAAGGCACATATTTCTTCATCCATTGTTAGAGACGTGTGGTTTAATGGAGGAGATATCAGTGCGATGGTGCCTGTTTCCATTTTATCCTGCCTGAAGGAAAAAATAAGATAAGTTGCCTCGGGTTGATAAAAGAGATATTTAACAAAAAATGGCCAACAGGATATTATTTTGTTGGCCATTTTTTATAGCTGAAAAACAGAGGTTTATATTTGTTATCTAAATCATCTGTTTTCTTTATTTTAGAACAGCTCACTTTCTTCTATACGGTATGGCCAAATATTATTTGGTAACTTGATTAGTGTATTTTTAATGTTCTTATTTTCAATATACTAGATTGTTTTTTTGTGCTTTTGGTCTAGTAATCGCTTGCTTGGTTTAAGAGGTAATACTCTTCCGGTGTCAGCTTGATTTCTACAGCTCTGCTAAGTTCTTCGAGCTGCTGGATACTAGTTGCACTCACTATTGGCGCTGTAACTGAAGGCCTGTGTAAACTCCACGCTAATGCTATAGCTGACATGCTAGCTTGTTGTGTATGTGCTATCTCAGCCAACACATCTAAAATGCGCAGACCGCGGGTGTTAAACTTGTCTTTTAATGCGTCATAACGCTTGGCACCTTTGATGTCATCAATAGAGCGGTATTTACCCGACAGGAAACCACTGGCAAGTGAATAATAGCTGATGACGCCAAGATGATTATCGAGGGCCAATTGTTCATACTGCTCTTCGTATTTCATCCGGTCGTAAAGGTTATATTCGGGCTGAATAGCGATATAATACGGTAAATTGTGGTCTTCGGCTATACGAAGGGATTCTGAAATCCGTTCTGGACTTAGGTTGGAAGCACCGATCCATTTTATTTTCCCCTTCTGTATCAGGTGATGATAAGCCTCCAGTGTTTCATCGATTCCAGTTGTCAGATCATCGTGATGAGATTGATAAAGATCGATTGTGTCTACATTCAATCGCAGGAGTGAATCTTCCACAGATTTAATAATATACTCTTTTTTAAGATTAGGTTTACTATTGTCTATTCGACGTCCGCCGACTTTTGTTGCAATCTGAATTTTATCGCGAATATCTCTTTTGCTGATCAATTTGCCAATGATTGTTTCTGATTCTGACCCACTGTGTCCCGGCACCCAATGTGAATAGTTGTTGGATGTATCAATAAGACTGAATCCCATATCGATAAAAGCATCTAACAGAGCGAAAGACTGTTTCTCATCGACGGTCCAGCCAAATACATTTCCACCGAAAACAAGAGGTTTGAATTCAATTTCACTGTTTCCGAGTTTTACTTTTTCCATGATCATTTGATTGTTTTCTGATTAAAAATACGTAAAAAAGGTCGTTTTCAATCGTTCTATAGGGCAATGAAAAGTTTTTTTAAAATTTTCTCATTCATTTTCAATGAGTTTTAAAAATGATCAGTATAGTGATTTGGAATAATAAAAACTTTACTTACTTTTGCATCATCCCAAACGGATATGCCCGGATGGCGGAATTGGTAGACGCGCTGGTCTCAAACACCAGTGGGAAACCGTGCCGGTTCGACTCCGGCTCCGGGTACTAAAGCTTCTCAATCGAGAAGCTTTTTTTATTTACTGACTATTTTTTATACTTAGCTTAGCGTAGTTTCGCGCGGTTCCTTATTCATTTCCAAAATGAATGGTCTTATTCTTCTGGTTCTAAAACTTTTTTCCATTAAAATGTAATAGAAATAAAAAACACCACAATACAGCGTATTATGGTGTTACATGAATATGTGGTTTGATTAGTTTTTTGCTAAGACCATTTCTGGTTCTTCTTTTCCGCCATGACAGGTTTTACAGGAAATAGCTTTGGCAGGCGAGCTATCCCAGCTTCGATTAAAATACTTTTTGTTTATCTTTTGGGTCATCTTAATCATCGCTCGTCCAATCTCTTTTTTGTGGTTATCATCACTCGCAAAATCCATTTTTTTGGGATCTTCCTTCGACGGTGCATGACAGAAACCACATTTTACACCCAATGCGACATTAAATTCCTTCATAGTGGAAATCAATTCATCGTGGGAGATATTTTTGGGAAGAACTTTGAGATTAGTCGGTTTTGGTTCTTCTTTAGGTTTTTCCTGTTGGAAGCTAAATGCACTCAAAGCAATGGCAATAGCAAACACAGATGCAATTGCACCTAATTTATTTATTTCTTTCATTTCTCTTTTCCTTTATGCTTACCTAAATATAGTGAGAAAGAGATAATTTTCAAACAGAAAATGAAGTTAATATGACAATTTAGATTGATTATTATTTACGTACTGCATTATCCACAACCCAAGATTGGCTATTGGATTGATAATTAATTTTTAGCAACTTTCCTTCGATCTTCACGTCTTTTAAGAGTGTTGTATCAGTAGAAGTCCAAGTGCTATCATTGGTTTTATCAAATCGAACGCCTGTAATATTTGGGATGCCTGTGAAAAACTCAATTTTATAGGTATCGGTACCATCACGAAGCACCCGTATCAGGCGATTATCCCGGTCCACTTCAATGGAATTGCCTTGGTATTTAACACGACCGATAAAGCTGCCGGAAGCGTCCGCAGCACCACCTGTATTTTCATTTTTTTTACACGAGATAAATAAGATAACGAATAAAACGGACGAGACTAAAGGCTTAAACAACTTCATGTGTGTAATTTTTGTGCTAAAATAAGCTTTTTTGGCCAAAATCTCAATTGATCAATCCAGAAATGATGTTAATGGTCAATGCAACGACAAACGTATTTAAAGCAAAGGAGAGGAGGCCATGAAATAATGCTACTCTTCTTATTTTTTTTGACGATATTTCCACATCAGATACTTGAAAGGTACAGCCCATCACAAATGAAAAATAAGCAAAATCTAAATAATCTGGATGGTCATCTCCTGGAAACTCCAGTCCAGCTCCATTTGCGTGATGTTCGTAGTATAATCGCGCATAATGAAAGGTGTATATGGTGTGAACCAATATCCATGAAGCCAACATGGCCAGCATACAAATAATGATAATGTAGGCATCATTCAGCTGTTTATCCTTACTTGATATGATAATCATTAATACTGAAATAAAACAGCCTATGGTCACTAAAATAATAAAAAGGGATACAAAGAGACGGCTGCCATCTTCTTGCTGTGCTTTGCGCGCAATGGTAGAAATAGGTGTGGTGTAGAATGTATACCAAGATATAGAAACGTAGGCAAGACAAAAACCAAACCAGCACAACATTAAATTGAGCAAGGGAATGGTTTTAATGGGAGAGATGAAGTAGATCAATAAAAAAATACAGACCGAAATCATTGCCCTATGAATGGATTGCATTCGATGTAGGTAATAGTTTATTTTTTCCATTTCACGTTGTATTAACAATCAAACTGTTCTTCTGCATCAAAAATCAATGGATTGCCATGATTGGAAAGCAGCAGTAATAGCGCCTCTTCCTCATAATTCCTTGGATTGGAAAAAATAAAATCCAGCGCGCCATCCCGGTCAATATCTCCAACAAATAATGTCCTCATAAATACATGGTCATATTGATCTACCTGAAAAATTATCTTTTCTTTATCTCCGTTAGTTGGGCTATAGTTGAGTTTATAATTGGCAACCTCATGAAATACTTTCTCGTGACCGTTTTCGTCGGTTTGCACTTCAGTCGATCTAATATCACCCACTGCTTTGAGGTTAACTTTTTGGTTTTTAAAAGTATACTGTACAGATTCTTTTGGCCAGATTTCGGCCTGATTTATTTTGACATGTTCAATAAGACCAGGCTTAAGTCCGCTTAACTTCAAGAATAACAATGAATTTCTGCGTGATTCGACACTCTTAGACGGTACCTGAGCACACTCGTCAAAACCATCTTTAATCACATAATCCGCCTTTGCCAAGTAATATTGTCCACTTTCTTCGTAAAGATCATACCATTCTTTATTTAAGACAGCCGTTGGATCTTCCTTTTCCCAGATACGGTAACTACGAACAAGGAAAATCTGACCTTTAGCAGGGTCTGCTTTTTGGTAAATAGAAGATGTTGTGTCATCCACAGTCGATACCGCTAAACTGTCTGATACTATTTTTTTATCAGGTCGATCTTGCTGTTGTTTTGCTGTCTGGTTTGAACATGCCTGCAGGGAGAGCAAACCCAATATCAGGCTGAAGGAAAAAAAAACATTCATATGCGGTGAATTTTGCTTAAATATATAAAATTCACCGTATATAAAGTAGTTTGGATTCTTACGTAAGAATTTCTTTCAACAATGATAATGAATGGAGACACTTTTCATCATCAAAGATATAGGAAGTCGCCATGATCTCGTCCACTTTGTGATCGTTTACGAATTTTTCTATTTCCGGAAGGATTTTAGGGCCATCGCCAATAAATGCACAGGAAGCCATACTTTGTACAGCTTGCTCTATCGCGGGAATGCCTTTGTAGATTACCTCTTGAGTAGGTTCTGAAAGTGGTCTTCTGGTATTTGTCACAATACCAGCGAATAGATTATAGAAGCTTGTTGCTAAGAAATTGGCTTCTTCCGTACTATCGGCAGCGATAACATTGACACAAGAGATGAAATATGGTTTTTCTAAGGTATTAGAAGGAACAAAATTTTGATGATAGATCATGCTTGCTGAGGCAAACTGTGCCGGAGCAAAATGCGTTGCAAAAGCATATGGAAGACCTAAGCTAGCAGCTAAATAGGCACTATCGGTACTTGACCCGAGGATATAGAGTGGGATGTCCAATCCTTCTCCTGGAAACGCACGTACTTTTGCGTCGTAGTTGTCTCCACTGAAGTAGCGCTGTAAGTCTTTTACCTCTTGTGGAAACTGAAAGGCTGTATTCAAGTTGTTTCTGCGCAAAGCCATTGCGGTCAATTGATCAGTGCCCGGTGCACGTCCCAAACCGAGGTCAATACGCCCGGGAAACAAGGTTTCTAATGTTCCAAATTGCTCTGCAATGACTAAAGGAGCGTGATTTGGTAACATGATTCCACCAGAACCCACGCGTATAAAACTGGTGTTTGATGCGATATGTTGTATGAGGAGTGAGGTTGCTGAACTGGCAATATATTCCATATTATGATGTTCGGCAACCCATATCCTTTCAAAATCTAATTTTTCTACATGTTGGGCTATTTTTACGGTGCGAGCCAATGCGCTTGCTGTATTCTCTCCTTTTTTGATCGGAGCCAAGTCCAATGCTGATAACGCTATTTTATCCATGCATTAAAATTACGGAGAAGTTATTCGACAATTGTAATGAAAATGTCTATTCTAAAATACGTTGTGTATGTATGACACTAAATTGATCATTCACGGTTGTCGTGAAAAATGTGAACGAGTCACCAGCGTCTTTGATTTTAAATTTCTTTTTGATATCTTCGGTCTTCAAGGGAAAATTTTTGGCGATGATATCGGAATTCAATGCTCTTTTATTTTTCTTAAAATCTGTAAATGATTCCACCTCTTTGATGATGAATGTTTTACCGGGAAAATTTTCGATCTTTTGATCGGAGGTGTAGAGATGGGTATTTTTATGGAGTTTTTTTACGTTGAATACTTCGGCAATAGTCTTAAATGCTCCGGCTTTGGAGAGAGCTACATCCGGTTCGTATAAATAGGATAGCGGCCTACTGTAGTCATTTGAAATTGCACGTTCATTTTCGTAAGTGAAAGATATAATCTGCTGTTGTTCTTGATATAACCTGACCGCGTGGATGCAAGGTTCAGCTTCGTATCCTTTCTCCTGCACGAAGATAAGTTCTTTGCAGTCATTTTGCAAAGAGACGACATAAACGTCCTTAACATGTTGCAGCATGTGTATTGCTGCAGAAATATCCAATAGTGGAGCTAGCTTACTTATTATTTTGTTGGCATGTTTGAAAAATTCATCTTGCAAGGCAACCAAATTAGGTTCACATTCATCAAGTAGAAACACTTTTTTGTTTTGAACTCTTCTTGAAGGATCCAAATAGATATAATCAAATCTTCTCTTTGGATCGTTTAGTATATATTCAACTCCATTTGCCGCAATGATCTGAAGATTTTCTGCTTTCAATATCTTTGCATTATGTTGGGTGATTGCAGCGAGTTCGGGATTGAGTTCGCAAGATGTTACTTGCTTTGCCCGTTTAGAGAAGTAAAAGCTATCAACACCGAAGCCACTGGTAGCATCAATTAAATGGCTGTTTTTTTCGATGAGTGAACTTTTAAATAATCCGGTTTTCTCGGAAGAACATTGTTCGAGATTGAGTTTGGTGGGGAAGTAAATCCCTGCTGTTTCGGCCCATAGTGGAATTTTGCCGCTCGCCCGTTGTCTACCATCGAGTTGTGCCGCGAGCTCGGAAGATGATATTCCTTCAAAAGGAGATTTTTTTAAAGCGATTTTAGTCGGAGACTCCAGTTTGTTTCGTTCTAAAAACTGTTGAGCCTCCTCTTGAAGGATTAATGTGTTCATTTATATTTTCTTAACGAGAAGTTGGCAAGTATAGGTATCCTTTAGTTCGCTAATAACTTCTTTATCAACCAAAACGCGATCAATGGTTTCTTGATTATAATAACGGATTGTAATGAGTTCTAGCCCAGATTCATACCTGACTTTGAATTTTTGCTCCAGTTCGTTAATTAAGTCGACTAGATTTTTTCCAGTATCATCGACGGAAACCGTAAAGTTGATCGCCGTATTATGCATCATATTAATTTTAATACGATGTTCATGAAATAGGTTGAAGATGTCTCTCAGATTGTCTTCAACGATAAATGAGAAATCCCTCGGGGAGATGGAAATAAAAATCTGGTTCACCTTAAAGATGAAGGAAGGCACAGGTAAAGTTTGGTTTGTACTCTTTATCATTGTTCCAGGTGAGTCAGGGTCCACAAAGGATCGCACATTTAATGCGATCTTTTTATTCTGAAGCGGCTTGATTGTTTTCGGGTGAATAACCGTAGCCCCATAATAGGTAAGCTCGATAGCATCGGTATAAGATAGCTCAGGAATCAACTCGGTTTTCTCAAACCACTTCGGATCCGCATTAAGTACACCTGGAACGTCTTTCCATATAGTTACATTTTCGGCATTTAGACAAGAAGCAAAAATTGCCGCAGAGTAATCGGAACCTTCACGGCCTAAAGTGGTTGTGAAATTTTCAGAGGTAGAACCTAAAAATCCCTGCGTAATTACAATATACTCGTCTAGGATGGCTGGCAGTTCGGCACGGATTTTTTCTTCCGTTTTGTTCCAGTCTACGACAGCTTCGCGATAGGTGTTGTCCGTAAATATATAATCTCGTGCATCTAGCCATTTTACCTTTTCACCAATGAATGCAACGTAGGCTGCAACAATCTTGGTGGAGATAAATTCACCCATCGAAACAATTTGATCGAAAAGATAATCATATGAATCTTGAGGTTCTTCCTCTAAAATCCACTCGATCTCCACAAAGCAGTTGGAAATCTCATCAAATATAGGATGTTCAGCTTCAGGGAATAATTCTTGAAGGATTTGAAAGTGAAATGCTTTCGCCTCTTCAAGTGTCTGAAATTGGTTCCCCGTGTTGTTAAAATATTCTTTGGTCAATTTCTCTAGAAGGTTTGTTGTCTTTCCCATGGCGGATATGACGACTAACAAGGCGTCGCCTTTGTATTTAGAAATAATCCGCGCCGAATTTCTGACACTTTCAGCATCTTTTACTGATGCACCCCCAAATTTAAAAACCTGCATTTATTTATTAGTTTACTTGATTGCTAGTTGATACTATTAATATAGTGTAATCCTTTTTCTGAAATCAGATGTTTAAATGTTGTATAGGGAATACGTAATTCAGTATTTCCTTCAGCATAAGATTTGATTTCGTATACGTTGTAGTAAAACAGGATGTCGTTTTTTTCAAAAGTGAAGTTATCGGCCAAAGAAAATTTACCATCTTCAAAAAAGTACTTTCCATTTAGGGAATCATCAGCACTTAATCCTTCTTGCTTACGGAAGTATTGCTCGGCGATTTGAACGAATTTATTTTTGTTCTCTTCCTGAATGACATCATTGATTGTAATTGCACTGTTAGATTGACGATCAAAATTGGAGTACAGCGTGAAATGGTCCCCATGCGCTCCACCAGTATATTCCTCTTGTTTGGTTCTTATACCCAAGAAAACAGGTGTATTGACGATTACATCAATCTGTAGATCCCGACTCCAGGTTGATGTAGATTTGCCATTATTGTCTTCCACATATTCGTTGTATGAATTTATAAAGCGATGTGCTGCATCTGCCATGCTTGTGTCGCCTTCAAGATGAACGATACTTGATATGAGGGTATTGATTTTATTTTCTTGGAAAATCGGGTATTTTGCGCGAAAATAAGTTGTGTCCAAGCGATCATCTTCTTTTAGAAAATAATTGCTATGCTCATCGATGATTTTTTGACTATAGGAAAGTGTGTCTGTGGGCTGTTTCGCTATAGCGGCCTTTTTGTGGTCACTGCAAGCGGACAGAACGCAGCTAATAAATAATACTATTAAAAAAAAGTAAAATCGCATTGAATTGATAATTCTCGTTATTTAATACGTGATTGACACATTAATCCATTCGGCATCGAAGTTTGCTTTATATTTTTCATAAAACTTTATAGCTGGCTCATTCCAATCGAGGACCTGCCACACCATGCCATGAAATCCACACTGTTTGCCGTAAGCTAAAGTTTTATCAAAAAGCAGCTTGCCTATCCCTAAACCTCGCATTCTTTCGGTAACAATCAAATCTTCCAAATAGAGTCTTCTACCTTTCCAGGTTGAATACCGGACATAATATAATGAAATTCCGACAATTTCGCCATCCACTTCGGCAACAAATGCACCCCAAACGGGATTCTTTCCAAATCCTGCATCTTTAAATTCTTCAAGCGACACGGTGACCTCGTCCGGTGCTTTTTCAAAAATAGCTAATTCTTTAATTAGCTCAAGCATTTGGATGCAATCACTTTCAATTGCCTCTCGTATCGTTGTTTTAATCATTGTTTTTGAAGTGTTTGATTACTCTTTTGCCAAATATTGTGCTTCCAATCCGTACCATTGTCGAACCTTCTTCAATCGCTAGCCTATAGTCTGAAGACATTCCCATGGATAGGATATTGAAATACTCTTGCTTCCGGTAGAAACTTACCTTAATTCCATCGAATAACATTTTTAACTCATAAAATTCGGCTTTAATTACCTTTTCATTATCTGTATTGGATGCTATGCCCATTAAGCCACAGATCCGAATATTTTTTAATTCAAGAAACTCGTCGTCGCGAAGAAGTTCGATTAGTTCAGCATGGTCGAAACCGAATTTTGTTTCTTCTTCTGCAATATATACTTGCAGCAAACAGTCGATTGTGCGGTTCGCTTTCTGCGCATGTTTGTTAATTTCCTTTAATAATTTTAAAGAATCAACTGACGCAATTAAGCTCACGAATGGTGCGATATATTTGACCTTATTTGTTTGAAGGTGACCAATCATATGCCACTGAATATCATTAGGTAAAAGAGCGGCTTTTTCGACTAATTCTTGAACATGATTTTCACCAAATATACGCTGTCCCGCCTCGTAGGCTTCCATAATGTCCGAATTGGATTTTGTTTTTGAAACTGCTACAAGTTGTACGCCAACAGCCTCGGTTTCCAATCTTAACGCTTCTAAATTACTAGCAATACTCATTTCCGATATAGTTTTGATGATGTAAAAAGTGCCAAATGTCGGTGCTTTTTGTAAATTTGTACAAAACTACAAAATGCTACGATTAATACTGAATCTACTTGCAGTGATTTTTTTATTTGGTTCTTGTATCGGAACTGGAGGGAAAGATATTATCTCCAAAAGTAAGTTTGTGGATGCATTGACCGAAATCCAACTGACAGACTCCTATCTCAATATTTTACCCATTGACAGCGCACGTAAAGTAATGTTGCCTTTGTATCAAGTGACCTTTGATAAATATGGATTGGATTCGGTTTCTTTTCGAAAGAACTTAGACTATTATGGTAAGGATGCTGAAGTGATGTCTGCGATTTATAAAAAAGTGGAGGATAATTTAACGAAGGAAAATAAGGTTTACGCCGATATAGAACGGAAAAAGCAAGATTCAATTCGAACGCGCGATTCAATCCAGAATATGCGTATTCAAGATAGCACCAATCGCGTTATGCGTGCACAACAGGCTTATCAGGAACGAGTTGCAGCACTTATCCATTATCTGCCTAATAAGACGAAATTCACCTTTAGAGAAGCTTCTTCCTTGTTTAATACGAACTTTCAAACAAAGACTGGTATAAGCATGAACGGCTATCTCATGAACCAATTGTCGGTCGGTAATTCAAATTTACCAATTGAATCGCCTTCTCCACAGAAAGATACGGTTTCCCAACTGAAAACACCTGGTACTTCAGTCAAGGATACTCTTGTGATACAAAACCATGTGGAGCCACAATTACCAACAAGTGAATTGGAAAAAAGACCAATTCTTACACCGCCACGGCACATTAAGCCGCCGACGGAACTTTAACCATCAAAGAATATAATTTCTATGGTATATCCAATAAATGCAATTGATAAACTCGGATTTTCCGAGATAAAAGATAAAATAAAACAAAAATGCCTAAGTGAGTCTGGGCGTGAGCTAGTTGAAAAAATTCAACCTCAAACCCGGTTTGACCAAATCGACCGATTTCTAAGACAGACCAGTGAGTTTAAGGATCTTCTAATGAATGATGGCGCATTTCCTGTTGAAAATTTCTTTCCGCTTAGATCCATTATCGAGAAAGCTCGAGTCGAGGGCGCGTTCTTACTCGAGGATGAATTTTTTCGGGTATTACTATCGCTCAAGACTGTTTACGCTATTATCCGTTATTTTAATGAGCGGGAAGGTCTCTATCCCAATTTAGAGGTATTGTTTGAGCATTTACCGATCGAGAAGGGGATTATTCGCGATATCGAAATGGTCATTGACGAGCGTGGAAAGCTTAAAAATAATGCTTCCCGATTACTGTTGGAAATAACCCAACAAATTCAACGGGCAGAACAGGAGGCCCTAAAACGTATCAATAGTATCTTTAAGAGCGCACAGGACAGCGGATGGACAGCGGATGGGAATCTGACGATACGGGATGGAAGGCTCTGTATTCCTATTCTTGCGGAAAATAAAAGAAAGCTCAAAGGTTTGATTCATGATGAGTCCGCTACGGGACAAACTGCTTATATAGAGCCTGAAGAAGTATTTCAGTTAAATAATAAAATTAGGGACCTAGAGTTTGAACGTAGGCGTGAGGTCATCCGTATTTTAGTCGAACTAACGGACAAGATCCGGCCACATATTCCGCTCTTGCTTTCCTATCACAGCCTATTAACCAAAGTAGATTTTGTGCGAGCGAAAGCACTTTTTGCCTTGGATATTGAGGCGGAGATGCCCGAGTTATCGAAGGAGGCTGAGATTAATTTGGTCAATGGTCGACACCCGCTTCTATTGCTGAATCAGCATCATATTGTTGTTCCATTGAACATTCAAATCGATCATATTCAGCGTATTATTGTTGTATCGGGGCCGAATGCTGGTGGGAAATCTGTGTGTATGAAAACGGTTGGTCTTTTGCAAATCATGGTGCAATCGGGCTTATTAATACCAGCGGAACCAACAAGTAAAGTCGGTGTTTTTAAGCAGCTATTTGCAGATATAGGGGATGATCAATCCATTGAAAGTGACTTAAGTACCTACAGTGCGCATCTATCCAAAATGAAATATTTTACGGAATTTGCAAATGGACGTACTTTGGTACTGATCGATGAGTTTGGAACCGGTACCGACCCTTTGTTTGGCGGACCTATTGCTGAGGCTGTATTGGAATCCCTTAACAAAAAACAAATCAGGGGAGTTGTGACCACCCACTATTCAAATCTCAAAGTTTTTGCCAGCAATACGACAGGTTTGGAAAATGCTTCAATGTTATTTGATAATCGCGAAATGAAACCGATGTATATCCTACAAATTGGTAAGCCAGGAAGCTCTTATGCTTTTGAAATCGCACAGAAAATAGGATTAGGTAAGGATATTTTGGAGTCTGCTAAAAGTAAAATTGGTGTTCAGCAGAAGAAGGTAGATACATTATTGATCGATCTTGAGCGAGAAAAGAAGGAGGTGTTTGATACAAAAGTTGCTATTAATAAGCGTGAAAAGGAACTGGAGTCAATTAAATCGGAGTATTTGGAATTACAAAGTTATTTAGAAGAAAATAAGCGTGTAATTTTGAAGAAGGCGAAAGAGGAGGCGCAGCAAATTATTAAAAGTTCGAACAAGCTAATCGAAAATACGGTAGCGCAGATCAAATCTGCAAAAGCGGATAAGGAGAAAACTCGTGAGTTGCGCAGCAATTTGGATAAGGCACTTCAAGCTGTTCTTCCCAAAGAGCAAAAACCGGCGAAGCAAATCGTCAAAGAGAAAACGCCTGAAGCCACCGAATTAAATATTGGGGATTGGGTACAGATTATAGATAATGGTGCTGAAGCGCAGATTGTCGAAATTGCAAAGAACAACCTTATTCTTGCCATGGGGGAACTTCGCACTGTTCAAAAGCGAAAGAATGTGATTAAACTCGAAGGGCGGGAAGGGAAGAAGTCTGCAAAAAGTCTATCAAGATCATTATCTTCTGGCAGTGTAGCTGATTTCAAGCCAGAACTTGATTTAAGAGGAATGCGCACAGAAGACGCACTGCATGAATTAGAACGTGTTTTGGATCGGGCCGTCATGATAGGTTATCCGTCCTTAAAAATTATTCATGGTAAAGGTGATGGTATTTTGCGCAAATTTATTCGCGATTACCTTCGTAAATATAGTCATGTAAGCCGTTTTGAGGACGAACATCAAGATCGTGGGGGCGATGGTATAACTTACGCTTATCTATAGTCTTAATTGCACGGAGCTGAGCATGTTCGAAGCTCCGTGTTTCATCTTTCTGTAAAGTTCGGTATGGAGAATATCATTAACTTTTTGACTAGTGAGCCATTGTTAAACGCTCTCACTTCAATTCTGTGTGGGAGTTTAATTGGTTTTGAACGTGAGTATAGGAATAAATCTGCTGGATTTCGGACGGTAGTGCTTATTTGTTTCGGTTCGGCGATGTTTACTATTGTTTCCTGTTTGTTTATTGGCAATAGTACTGATCGCGTTGCTGCAAATATTGTGACTGGTATAGGCTTTATTGGTGCTGGTGTGATCTTTAAAGGCAAACTATCGGTTAGTGGTCTCACAACAGCGGCCGTTATTTGGGCGACAGCTGGTATTGGCATGTTTGCCGGATTGGGGCAACTGGTTTATGCGATTTCCTTTGCTGTTTTTATGGTGGTAATACTCGCGCTTTTTCAGCGGATCGAAATTCTTTTGGCTCGTTACTACCTAGTCCGTTCTCTACACGTAAAGTTTAGTTCCAATGAGTTTTATCACTTACATGAGTTTGAACAATTGGCATTGGATTTTAAGATTAAAGCTACCAGGCGTGTTATTGAAAAGATTAGTGGTAAGTTAGAAGTAATGTATGATATTTCTGGGAAAATGACCGATTTAGATCGTTTTAACCAACAATTAGCAGGTTCATTAGTTATAGATGAGTTTTATTATAACAAATAGACACATCTATAACTAACCTCATTGTAGCTTAAGTCGTTTCTTTACCTCCGAAAGTAATCAAAACCATACCTGAAATGATGACAAACATACCCAGTACCTGCTGCCAGCTCAATGAACTTTTAAAATATAGCGCCATCGCCAATTGGACAGTCAGAAATGTGCCACCAGAACATAAGGCTATTACGATAGGTTGAGAGACGTTCTTAAATAACTGCACAAGAAACCAACTTGCTGATAAAAGAATAATGTTTCCTATAATTAAAGTTGTCCATTTATACTTTGGATGTATCCCGCCAAGTTTAAACAGGATAGATGAAATAATTTGACAAGCCCAAAATGCCACAAAATATATATAGTTCAGCATGGATTTTTATTCGTATCTACTATAAGCACTATTAAAAGATTGGCGCATCAATGCGAATTGATCGATCACACTCTTCAGAAATTCTTCGTCAAGTAAATCAAAGACCCCATTTACACCGCCAATTATATCCATTTCTGCAATTTTATAAGATTGTTCTAAGTTTCCTTGTTCAAATTTAATAATGAATTTTTGATTCATACCAAAGATTGAAATCTTGCAATCGGGATGGGGGAGTTCAGCTATTAATCTCATTTAAATTTCGTGTTTTTTAAAATTAGCATAAAAGTATAAAAAAACGCCCAAATGCAATGCATTTGAGCGCTCAGGATTATGATATGATTAGAAAAAGGCTTGTTATACGATACCTTGTGCTTTCATCGCGTTAGCGACTTTTATAAAACCACCAATATTGGCACCTTTCAGATAATTAACGAATCCACTGTCTTGGCCATATTTCAAGCAAGTTTCGTGAATGCTTTCCATAATGGTTTTTAAGCGATTGTCAACTTCTTCTGTACACCATTGTGTACGGATTGAGTTTTGAGACATTTCCAAGCCGCTGACAGCAACACCACCAGCATTCGCAGCTTTGCCAGGTGCAAAACTGATTTTTGCATCTAGAAAAACTTTAATAGCTTCTGCAGTAGAAGGCATATTTGCACCCTCAGCTACGCAGATACAACCATTTGCTACAAGCGCTTTAGCATCCGATTCTTCTAATTCATTTTGTGTTGCACATGGCAGAGCGATATCACATTTAAATTGCCATGGCTTTTGACCAGGTAAGAATTTGGCGTTTGGATAGCGAGCAGGATATTGATCGAGGTTTCTTCCCAAAGTAGCCCCAAATGCCATTTTTTCAGCATTAAAACCATCAGGATCGTAAAGTGTGCCCAAGCTATTTGATACAGTAATTACTTTGGCGCCAAGTTGAACAGCTTTTTCAACAGCGTAAAAGGCTACGTTGCCAGCACCAGATACTGTAGCTACTTTACCTTGTAAAGATTTTCCTTGATATCTGAATATGCAGTCAACAAAATATAGGAGCCCATAGCCGGTAGCTTCAGGACGAATATATGATCCGCCCCATAATTCACCTTTGCCCGTTAGAACACCTGTAAAATTGTTTTGAAGTCGTTTAAATTGACCGAATAAAAAGCCTATTTCGCGTCCACCAACGCCGATATCTCCTGCAGGAACATCTGTATCTGCGCCAATATGACGATAAAGTTCTGTCATAAAGCTTTGACAAAAACGCATAATTTCATTATCTGATTTACCTTTAGGGTCAAAATCAGAACCTCCTTTACCACCACCAATTGGTAGTCCTGTTAAGCTATTTTTAAATACTTGTTCAAAAGCGAGGAATTTTAAAATACTTTGGTTGACAGAAGGGGCGAAGCGAAGGCCACCTTTATATGGACCGATTGAACTGTTCATTTGAACACGATAACCACGATTTACCTGTACTTGGTGATTATCATCCAACCAAGTTACGCGAAAAGATATAATACGTTCAGGTTCAGTAAGTCTTTCAAGAATTTTTTGGTCGAAAAATTCAGGATGATTTTCAGTAATATAAGGAAATAAATCCTCAGTAACTTCTTTTACAGCTTGTAAGAATTCTGGTTCATTTGGATTGCGTTTCTCAACGATTGAAATGAACTCGTTAAAGTTTTTTGACATGTTTTAATTAGTAAAATTTCCCTTTGGCTGGCACTAATTTATATAATTTTTAATAAAAAACCAATATTTGTTAATTATTTACAATTATTGGTCTTTTTTAATGAAATTTCATATTTTTTTAAAATTATTTAAAACAGACTAATCAATAGCGAAATGAAGGCATAATGACCATTTAACAGTATTTTATTCGAAATTAAATCTAAAAGATAGAATCATTTTCGTTTTTGATAAAATAGCTATGAATACTCATTACAATTGATGAATATTTAATGTTTAGCTTTTTTTTCTGACTATTTGATAAATGTAGATGACCCCTATTTTCTTTATATATTTGGTATTTATAATTTATATTATGTTAAATAGTAAATATCCGAGTGTGCCCTCTCTATACAGTTGATCTTTAAGCTTGGTTCTTTAAAATAGATTCTGTGGTGTATAAGTTCAACTTCATAAAAAAAAGGAACCCAAACAATGCCTGAGTTCCTTGAATAATATTTAGGTTGAATATTTACGTTTAAAAAAATATTAATCGATTGCCTGAATCATTAAAGCACCAACGGTTAGATTTGTCCGTGGATCAATAACAATCGCTTGAGAATTTGCCGGATTTTCCTGCTGTAGATCAAATACTAGATTCTCAGCGGACTTAATGGCTATTCGACCAATATCATTTAGTTTGATTGGATCATTATATATTTTTTCCTGTGTATTGATATCAAATTTGTATAACACATCTACAATCTTAACCTTGGTTAATTTACTGTGGCTTTGGACAAGATAAACTTGCGCAGTATCCAAAGGTTTATTGTCGAACCAACATAAGTTTGCTTGAATATTGCGCTCAAACTTTGGCGGCTGTTCTACACTTGCAATGGTATCGCCGCGACTAATGTCGACATCGTCACTGAGGTGTACAATGACAGATTGTCCGTTTTCAGCCCGTTGAAGTTGTTGCCCGTTTAATTCAATCGCTTGAATTGTGCTATATGTTTCTGCTGGATAAACAATAACCTGGTTACCAACCGTCAGCCCCTCTCCTAGTACTCGGCCTGCATAACCTCTATAGTCGTGTAAATCATCGGTTTGTGGTCTTACAACCCATTGGACGGGAAACCTCCAACTGGCTGCTTCCTGTTCGTGAATTTCTACATTTTCCAAGTAATCCAATAAAGATTCGCCTGCATACCAGCTCATTCTTTCGGACTTATGGACAATATTGTCTCCTTTTAAGGCTGAAACAGGTATGAAATCAATATCCTTAAGTCCGAGATTGTTAGCTAAAGTTAAATAATCAGCCTTGATCTGTTCGAAAACAGAAGCGCTATAATCGACCATATCCATCTTGTTTATGCAGACCAAAACTTGTTTCATGGCCAATAATTTGGCTATGAAAGAATGACGTTTTGTTTGCTCTATTACGCCTTTGCGTGCATCAACCAGAATGATTATGAGATCTGAATTGGAAGCTCCAGTTACCATGTTTCTGGTGTATTGGATATGTCCTGGAGCATCGGCTATAATATATTTTCGGTGTTCAGTCTGGAAATATTTATAGGCTACATCAATTGTTATGCCTTGTTCACGTTCAGCTTTAAGTCCATCAGTCAATATGGCCAAGTCTACCGTCCCATCGTCATTTTTCCGGTTGGCACGCTGTATAGCTTCCAATTGGTCGTCCAAAATGGAGTTTGTATCATATAGTAATCGGCCAATCAAGGTACTTTTACCATCATCTACAGAACCGGCCGTTATAAATTTCAATATATTCATTGTTGTCAATATCAGGTATTTGATTTGAATTAAAAGTATCCTTGTTTTTTACGTTCTTCCATGGCTGCTTCCGATACCTTATCGTCCATTCTAGCGCCACGTTCACTTACCGTTGAGGCCTTGATTTCGGCGATAATATCATCTAACTCCGTTGCTGTTGAATCTACAGCTGCTGTACAAGTCATGTCGCCTACAGTTCTGAAACGTACAGATTTGCGTTCTATGATATCATCTGCATCGATATTTAAGAATGAGGCAGCAGCCATCAGTTGCCCATTGCGGGTAATAACATCCCGTTCATGGCTGAAATAAATCGATGGCAATGCAATCTGTTCACGTTTAATATAGTTCCAAACATCGAGCTCGGTCCAGTTTGAAATAGGAAACACCCGTACATTTTCGCCTTTGTTTATTTTGCCATTAAAGATGCTCCACAGCTCAGGTCTTTGGCGTTTCGGATCCCATTGTCCAAATTCATCACGCACGGAGAAGATTCTTTCCTTAGCACGCGCTTTTTCTTCGTCCCGACGTGCGCCACCGATACAGGCATCAAAACCATGTTTTGCGATTGTATCGAGTAAGGTAACTGTTTGCAAGGCGTTCCGACTTGCATTTTTTCCTTTTTGCTCAACGACTTTTCCTTGATCAATGCTGTCTTGAACATAACCAACGATAAGTTTTTCTCCTATGTCTTCAATCAATGAATCCCTGAACGTAATTGTCTCGGGAAAATTGTGACCAGTGTCAATATGAACTAGTGGAAAAGGAAATTTACCAGGTCTAAATGCTTTTTTTGCTAGGTGAACAAGTGTAATGGAGTCCTTACCACCAGAGAATAATAGCGCTGGTTTTTCAAATTGTCCGGCTACCTCCCTTAAAATATATATTGCTTCCGCTTCTAAATGATCTAAATAGTCCATTCTCTGAAATAATAAAATTTGATTTTAATGAATTTGGGTTTCTACTTCGCTATTTTATGATTTAACGGCGTGCAAACCACATTCTTTTTTACTTTGATCTTCCCACCACCATCTACCAGCGCGGAAGTCCTCTCCTTCTTGTATTGCTCTTGTACAAGGTTGACAACCGATACTTGGGAAACCCTTGTCGTGTAGCACATTGTACGGGATATATTGCTCTTTACAATAATTTTTAACTTCCTCAAAAGTCCAGTCAAATAAAGGATGGATTTTGATGATTTGGTTCGTTTCATCGTATTCGATAAAGTCCATGTCGTGGCGATTGATGGATTGATCTGATCGGATGCCCGTTACCCAAATTTTTTTCCCTTTAATCGCGCGTTGTAAAGGTTCAATTTTCCTTATCCTACAACATTCCTTCCGATTCTCAACCGACTCATAAAAGGAGTTTGGACCTTTTCTGCTGATAAAATCTTCCAACAATGTTGTATCCGCAGTATATGTTTTAATACGCAACTGATAACGCTCCAAGGTGCGGCTCCACAGGGAATAGGTTTCTTTGAACAGTCTTCCAGTATCCAGTGTGAATATGTCGATATTAATATTATTTTTACCGATCCATTCCGTGATTACTTGATCCTCAATACCGAAAGAGGTTGAAAAAACTACCTCATTAGGAAATAGTGAGGCTATTGTTTGTAAGAGCTCCACTCCTTTTTTTTCGCCAATAATTTCTTTAATTTCCTTAACGTTCATAACGTAATATATTTTTGGTATGCTCGTTCAACTGCTTTACTTTGTATTCAAAATCTCCTCGAAGCTGCTCTCGATAAGCACTCATGAGTGATAGTGTTTCGTCAATTTCCTCAGGTAACAAGTCATTTAATAGTTCCTTCACCCTTTTGGCAATCGTCGGTGATTTGCCATTGGTGGAAATAGCTATTTTCAAGTCGCCTTTCTTTACGATGGACCCCAGGTAGAAGTCGCATAATTCGGGTTTGTCCGCGGCATTAAACAGTATGTTATTTTGCCCTGTTAAATTACGCAGCTGCTCGTTGAGCTCCATGTTATTGGTTGCTGCAATAACAAGTTGTTTGTCCGTAAGGTCGTCTGGTCTAAACGGACGCATGTGGAGCTGAATTTGTGTGTAATTTTGTAATAGCTCCTTAAATTCCGGGATGATTTCCCGAGTCACAATGGTCAGTTTTAATCCCTCATCATTGGAAATTAAAGCTTGAAATTTTTCCAATGCAACTTTCCCGCCTCCAACAAGTAAGGTGTCAATTTGATTCAATTTGACGAATATTGGAAATAGCTGGTTCATATCTATAAAGCTAAAGCTTTTTCTTTAATGTGTTGGAATGAACGATGCTTGGCAACGACCTCGCCGATTACAATAATCGCTGGGACACCGACCCTTTTCTCTGTTGATTCGTCAAGAATATTATCGATAGTACCTAGTACAACTTTTTCATTAGGCAATGAACCATTTTGAATCAAGGCTATTGGTAAATTATGAAGATTTCTTTGGCGGTAGATTTCCACGATCTCTGCCAATTTTCCGTATCCCATCAAGACAACGACAGTGGCCTTGGATTCTGCCGCCAGATAAAGATCTGTTGAAAGTGAACCGTCCGATTTGGAGCCTGTGATGACCCAAAAGCTCTCACTGATTCCCCGGTAAGTTAATGGAAGTTGCTGTAGTCCGGTAAGTCCAATTGCGGAGGAAATACCTGGCACAACGGTAGTTTCAATACCATATTGCTGTACGTAGTCAATTTCTTCGCCACCACGGCCAAAAACAAAGGGATCACCACCTTTTAGACGTACAACATGGCCATAGTTTAAGGCATAATCCACCAAAAGGCGATTGATTTCATCCTGTGAAGTAGAGAGTTGTTCGGCTCGTTTTCCAACATATATTTTGATGCATTCAGCCTGTGCATAATCCAGTAGTTCATCATTCACCAAGGCGTCGTATAAAATGACATCTGCTTTTTCTATTGCTTTGATGCCTTTTAGGCTGATCAGATCCGGATCACCAGGGCCTGCTCCTACCAATGTTACTTTTGCTTTTATTGACATACCTATTCCCTCCTATACCAATACTGGTTTTAAATTTTTCCGTTGATAGACTTCATTGATAAACTTCGTTGCTTCCTGAAGGTAGTTGATTGCAAAATGCTCCGTTGGTTCATTTTTACTAATCTGTAGAACTAATTCTGGAAACGTTTGTTCAAAATTATATTCACCTGTTTCCACGAAATGTGTTTGGAATTCGTTGATTACAATATTTTGCGTGCTGGCGCTAATCCCTTTATCCAATAGTAGGGCTTTTGCTGCTTGTACAAAGGCATTATAAGCATGATAAATCGCATCCGAGAATTTGGATTCCCGAAATGTTTCATTTGCCCATTGTAATTTCTCTTCCGCCTCATAGATCAACGTAGCAACCAAGTCAATCACCACGCCTGCACACTCGCCAACTCCGATTGCCGTTTGGAAAGTTCCTTCATGTCCCCAGTCGACAAATTCGTCCTCAGCAAGATTGGTCAAATCCGATAGAGGCTTTAAAAGATTATAAAAGTAATTTTTACTTTGTCTGTCGTAGTAAGCATGGAAGTTTTCATTTGCTTCCGCATTTTTTTTATAATCATTCAGCACCCATTCTACAACATGCAAGACTCTTTTTGTCGGCACTTTAATAATACGCTCGGCAACACGTCCTTCACCATTACCAATTGTCCCGCCACCAAGCATAACTTGGGCTGCGGGGACCACTTTGCCCTCCGCTTTAACCGAGCTACCATGAAAGCCGATATGTGCCAAACCATGTTGGCCACAAGAATTCATACAACCCGAAATTTTGATTTTTAAATCCCGATTAAAGACAAAATCCTGATGAAATTCGGCGATATAAGATTCGATAACCCGCGCCATTTCAGTACTGTTTGAAATGCCTAGATTACAGGTATCCGTACCAGGGCAAGTTGTTACATCAGCAGTACTATCAAAACCTACCTGCGCTAGATCCAACGATTTAAGTAGTTGATAAATATGTGGCAGTGACTTTTCTGTTGCGTATTTTAGCAGTAGGCTTTGGTTTTGTGTGATACGGATATCGTCCGCGACCAAATCCTTCAGACCTGCAACCAACGCGCGTGCTTTATCTGTACCTATATCACCGGTGGATACCCGCACATAGACACCGTAATATCCTTTTTGTTTTTGTTCGAATATATTGGTGCCCTTCCAAACTTGATAGTTTAGATCACTATCTAGGTTAATCGTTGATAGCTGATTGTCGTCCGGTGGCATTGGCTGTTCGATTTTGGTTCGGTCGATCGGATAGCTTTTCACCTTCGTGGCGATTTTCTCGGCTTCAATTAAACTTAGCACTTCCTCTAACCCTAATTTCTGAATAAGGTATTTGAATCGAGCTTTATTTCGGTTATTTCTTTCACCATAACGATCAAAGACACGAAGTGTCGCTTCGATATAAGGGATCAATTCATCTTCTGGTAAAAACTCGCTTGTTACTGATGCTAAAAAAGGCTGAGATCCCAATCCCCCACCCAATAACACTTTAAAACCACGAACTTCCACACCATCAACAATTTTTAGTTTTGGAATAAAACCAAGGTCATGAATATAGGAAAACGCAGTGTCTTCATCACTGGCAGAAAATGACATTTTGAATTTTCGTCCCATTTCCGCACATACTGGATTGCGCAAAAAATATTCAAAGGTCGCCTGAGCATATGGCGAAACATCAAATGGTTCCTTTGGATCGATTCCCGAACTTGGAGAAGCGGTGACATTACGGACTGTATTTCCACAAGCTTCGCGTAATGTAATATCGTCTTCAGCCAATTTGGACCAAAGTTCTGGTGTACGGTCAAGACTAACGTAATGAATCTGTATATCTTGACGTGTGGTCAGGTGCAGATTACGGCTTGCATATTCGTCTGATATTGCTGCAATTTTGTTCAATTGCTTAAACGTAACCTTTCCAAACGGAAGCTTTATACGAACCATTTGAACTCCAGGTTGTCTTTGTCCATATACCCCCCTAGCCAAACGCAACGATCTAAATTTTTCGTCGGCAATTTTGCCCTCGTGGAACAATCGAATCTTTTTTTCAAGTTCGATAATTTCCTTCTCCACGATAGGATTTTCTAATTCTGTGCGGAAGCTTTGCATATAACAAATAAAATCTATTGATTTAGTATTCTTTTCTCGGTGTCAAATGTAAAAATATTTTTTTAATATTCTATAATATCTACCAAATTAATATATATTTGCCCTATAAAATTTAATATATAAAACCTGTAGACTTTTAGGTGTAATGATGAGAAAGTTTTTTATAATCTTGATTTTAAGCTATGTAATCGTATTTAAAATGACTTCCTGTGCGCCAAAAGTCAAAAATGGTTACAGCAAGGAACATGGTTTTGAGGGTAATATTTCTTTGTCTGGTGCTTTTGCCCTTTATCCTTTAGCTGTGGTTTGGAGTGAAGATTTTAAAAAAATACACCCTAATGTTCGTTTCAATATTTCAGCGGGAGGTGCTGGAAAAGGAATCGCCGATGTTCTGACAGGTATGGTTGATATTGGAATGGTGTCGAGAGACCTACACGAGCAGGAAATAAAAAAAGGGGCTGTTCCAGTTATTGTTGCTAAAGACGCTGTTATCTGTACGATTAATCCCGGTAACCCTAATTATTCCGCTATTTTGAAGCGTGGTCTGAGCCGCGAAGAATTGCTGAATATTTTTGTAAATAGAAAGTTTAAGACCTGGAAAGAAATTGATCCTCAGTTTACGGCGGATCCAATCAACGTTTATGTACGTTCAGATGCTGCCGGAGCAGCTGAAACATGGGCTAAATTTTTTGGTCATAAGCAGGAGGATCTGCAAGGTATTGGCATTTTTGGTGACCCTGGGATTGCTCAGGCCATTAAAGATGATACTCACGGGATTGGATTCAATAACATTAACTACGTCTATAATCTGAAAACCAATAACGTGTTTGATCGTATTGCGGTTGTTCCTTTGGATCTCAATAAAAATGGGCACATTGAGGATGATGAGCAGTTTTATGGCACTCTATCTAATTTGACAGAGGCCGTCGCTACAGGAAAATACCCAGCTCCACCCTCAAGAGAGCTAACTTTTGTAACGCGCAATAAGACCGAATCCCTTCTCTTGAAGGAATTTATTTCTTTTGTGCTTCAAAAACAGGCGCAATCACAACTCCTTGAGAATGGTTATGTCCCACTAAATGAAACATTGATAAAAGAAGAACTTAATAAGTTATAGCATGCTAAATACTCGTCTCGTTAAAGATTCTCTGGTCAAGCGATCCACCTTGCTCCTGCTACTGATTTCACTTTCAGTTGTGGTGATTATTGCGATTGGTTTAACTATAAAATCGATTCCGTTATTTGAATACAGTAATATCTTTCAACTGTTGACCGACAAGGTGTGGTCACCAATGAAAGGATCGTTTGGCTTTTTGCCTTTTATTGCAGGTACGCTTGCTGTTACCTTGATTTCTCTTGTTATTGCGATTCCGCTTTGTATACTGACTGCGGTTTATTTGACTGAATATGCTTCGGATGCCTTAAAAAATATGATGTTTCCGTTGGTCAATATTTTAGCAGCGATACCGCCGGTTCTGTATGGTGTTTGGGGGGTATTGTTTATTGTACCTTTAATTCAGCTGTATATCGCTCCCATCTTTGGGGTTGTTACATCGGGTTATTCAGTGCTTGCCGGTGGAATTGTATTGGCAGTGATGATCTTTCCCATTATGATTTCCATTATGGTGGAGGTGCTGCAAACGATACCTTATGAGCTAAAAGCGGCTTCGCTATCTTTAGGTGCAACAAAATGGGATACCATTAAGCATGTTATTCTGAAGAAGGCTAGACCTGGCATTGTTGCTGCAATTGTTTTGTCAACATCGAGGGCATTTGGTGAAACAGTAGCGGTGTTGATGGTCTGTGGCAACGTTGCAAAAGTCCCTACTTCGGTATTTGATGCCGGATACCCAATTCCAGCATTAATAGCCAATAATTTCGGGGAAATGATGTCAATTCCACTTTATGAATCTGCGTTAATGTTCTCTGCGTTGTTGCTGTTTGTGATCATATTTGTTTTTAATTTAATATCTCGTCTTATATTGAGACGACTGGAAGGAGCTCAGCATGGATAATACGAAAAGACGGTTATTGAGTGAAAAAGTAGCGAAAGGTTTTATGCATCTCTCTGGGATAACCGTGACTGCTTCCTTGTTTTTTATCGTAGGAACCATCTTGTATAAAGGGCTTCCTTATCTCAGTTGGGAGATGGTTAGCCAGTTGCCAAAAGGTGGATTTTATATTGGAAAGGAAGGTGGGATTTTGAACGCAATCTTGGGCTCCCTCTATCTAGCAGGTGTAGCGACAGCCTTGTCCGCAATTATAGGTATTCCGATTTCGTTGTACCTTAACGTTTATTTGGGGGCGAAATCAAAAGTGACACAGCTTGCTAAATTGTTGTTTGATGTCTTGTATGGTGTTCCTTCTATTGTTTATGGAGCGGTTGGTTTTGGTGTTATGGTTTATTTAGGTATTCGAGCATCGTTATTGGGGGGAATTATTACAGTGACACTGTTAACCATTCCAATTGTGGTTCGCACGGTTGATGAATTGATAAAAACAATTCCTGACGATTTAAAGAATGTCACTCTTTCCCTTGGGACCACACGCTGGGAATTGGCTAAGGTCATGCTAAGAAGCATCCGATCAGGGCTTCTTACCGCGATTTTGCTGGCTTTTGGGCGTGCTATTGGTGATGTTGCGGGCGTTTTATTGACAACAGGTTTTAGTGACAATCTTCCAAAATATATTGATGAACCAGCGGCAACGTTGCCATTGTCCATTTTTTTTCAGCTAAGTAGTCCTATTCCTGAAGTTCAGGGGCGCGCTTATGCTTCAGCTTTAGTTTTAACAATCATTATTTTAATTATTGTAGTATGCACTCATATCCTTCAATCGAAACAAAAAAATCGTCGATAATAAGTCCTTTGAGCAATCCCCACATTGAAATCAAGGATCTTAATGTCTATATTGACGGCCGACATATACTTAAAAATATTAATCTCGCCCTTCCTAACAATAGTGTAACTTCGATTATTGGTCCTTCAGGTTGCGGAAAGACGACGCTTTTAAAGACACTCAATAGATTAGTAGATGATACCAAGGGGGTTGAAATAACGGGATCTGTACTTGTTAATGGTGAGGATATTTATGGTAGAAATGCTGAAGTAACACATATCCGTAAGAAAATGGGACTTTTATCCCAAAAACCTTATCCTTTACCAATGTCGATCTATGATAATGTGGCTTACGGTCCTCGCATACATGGTACTCGAAGCAAAAAGGAGTTGGACAGAATTGTGGAAACGCAATTGCGAAATGTGGCGTTATGGGACGAAGTCAAGGACCGTCTCGGACATTCGGCTAGCGGATTGTCCATCGGTCAGCAACAAAGGCTTTGTCTTGCAAGAGGTTTGGCTGTAGAACCTGAGATTATACTTGGAGATGAATCGACATCAGCGTTAGATCCGCTTTCAACTGCTAAAATTGAGGAATTACTAATTGAATTGAAGAAAGATTATACCATCGTATTGGTAACGCATATTTTACGGCAGGCAAGACGGGTGTCTGACTATATTCTGTTTGTCTATGGTGGAGAAATTCTTGAGTTTGGACCGACGGAACAGGTTTTATTGAATCCGCAGAATGAAATCACAAAACAGTATGTAAAAGGATTTATTTCCTAGAAGCTTAAGAAACATCGACACTGGATTAGGTTTATGAGAAAGCAATAAGGATTGGCTGATAAAAAGAATAAGCCAAAGGCTTAATTTCTACTGTGGGATATCTTCCCTATAATTGTGAAGACGATTGCTTTGTTGGGATAAACATTAGCAAAATCAGCATATGACCGATATTGTTTCCATCAAATCAGTCCGTAACTTCGTTTAAGAAATTATGCGGGAGCATTCAGGTTTAAAATAGGAATACTCCCGCATTTATTTTATCATGGTATCAGATAGACTCTATTTCCTACTTCAGGTGGAATAAATCATCAACGCCAAGTATCTTCTTGGAAGTAAATCCTTCAGCATATTTCGCTTGGATATATCGTCCAAATTCTCGGGCTCTGGCAGCAGTTGATTCCATGAAATCCGGATTGGAAATGTAGGTTTGTGGTTCATCAGGATTTACGTTTTCTCCTGTGTAAAATTGAGTTTTATAGGCTAAAACGGATTTTTCTTTAACATGGTAATAATCTGTTATATCGATAACAACATCTGGTTTTATATAATAATCCTGTACAAATTGCAGTACCAATCGGGGGCGGTGGGCCTCCTGAGGAACATTGTCCTGATCAAAAGTTTCCACTCTTCTCAAGCCAGCAAGAAAGCAAGCTTCACTGACCATCTGCCCCGCTCTTCCATGGTCCGGGTGGCGGTCTGTGATGGCATTTGTAATAATAATTTCGGGTTGATATTTGCGGATAGCTCTTATTACTGCCATTTTCTCTCTTTCGGCATTTTCAAAAAAACCATCTCTTAAGCCCAGGTTCTCTCTAGCGGCCAGTCCTAGGATTTCGGCAGCATCTTTTGCTTCCTGAGCCCTGGTTTCTGCTGTGCCGCGTGTGCCAAGCTCGCCTTGAGTCAAATCAACAATTCCAACCTTTTTTCCTTCAGCAACATATTTTGCCATTACTCCACCTGCGCCTAATTCAGCATCATCAGGATGTACAGCAATGATAAGTAGATCTAATTTTAACATATGATATCTCTCTTTTTATTTGGCTCTTCAATGACAAATCATTCCATTTAATCAACGAACAATTTTACTGAGATGCTATAGACAGCTTCAATATACTATTGTTCCTGAGTCGATATACGATTAGATTGACGTTGTGAAAGCCGCGGCAAAGGTAAGCAGTTTATGGGTTACTCTTGTAAAAGACGCTCGATATTGCGGCAAATTTTACTTGATAATGGCGAAGTAGTCGGATAATAGAAATCAATGACCTCTCCTTTTTTGTTTATCAGGTATTTGTGAAAATTCCAGGAAGGTTTACTGTTAATATGTCCATTCTGATCTTTGCTTGAAAGAAAACTGTATAAGGGTGTTGTGTATTCGCCGATAACATGGCTACGCTTAAAAATAGGGAAACTCACCTGTTGATTGATCCGGCAGAATGTCTCTAGTGTACCACCGGTTAATGGTTCCTGGTTACGAAAATTATTTGCTGGAAATGCCAGGATTTCGAAACCTTGGTCTTTATATCTTTGGTAGAGTTTTTCGAGGGATTTAAATTGTCTGGTAAAGAGGCATTGACTAGCAGTATTGACGATGAGTAAAACTTTACCTTCAAAATCAGCGAGAGATTTTTTTTTACCATTAAACTGAAGTGCGTCAAAGTCGTATACTGTTTTCATCTGGTTTTAGTTTGATTGGTCACATGACAGGTTGGGGTCTCGATTTCTCAAATTCCCTAATGATATTTTCAATGGCAAAGTCTTCTTTTGGGTCATAAGTTGACTTTAGGTTGTGACCGAATATTTTCGCGACTCCCTGATAAAAAAAAGCGGAAATCCCACCCTTCATTTCCTTTACCATTTCATAGCCGGTATGTCCCGTATAACGATCGATCAATTTAATAAGTATTTTGCCTTGTGAAATAGTCATATTTTTGATTTCTCGGTCAAACATCTGTTTTACGTCACTTTCACATTTTTCAACCAATGCTTTATGTTCCTTCTTGTCCGAAGTCAGCGCTAGGTCTCTGTCAAGTTGATCATATCTTTTTTGCGCATAGATAGCATAAGGAAGAACCTTGAGGACATTTCTTCTAAAGCGGAGATATTCTCTTCGTGCTTCTTCACTTGACCAGGTCCTTTTGGCCACAACAGTGACCTGTGGAATCGGAAACCAGGGTAATACCTCTCCGTTTGCCAAGGTTGTTGTCATATAACTGTTTACGGTCTCCTGTGCCCCCTCTCCATACAAAGGAAGAGTGAGTGATTGAGACTGCGCCCATCCGGACAGAGTCGCTGTGAGGAATAGCAAACAAAATAATATTGTCTTCATTTGGGCAATTATATAACGCTTTTTAATTTGTCAATGCTATAATATTTTGGTAGATTTATTACAAAATAGTTAGCTTGAAAATTAGTATTCAAGAATACAATAACTAAATTACACAAATTTACTCAAAAAACATCATTTACCTGCAACGTTTATGAAAGATTATGTGATTGATATTGAAGCAGAAAACAAAGAGATAAGGAAACGTTACCGTGCATTGTTACGCGCCTGTAAACCAACTTTACAACGCGGGGACAAGCAAGAGATCCGCAAGGCATTTGATTTGGCGTTGGATAGTCATAAAGAGATGCGACGTAAATCAGGGGAGCCTTACATCTATCACCCAATTGCTGTTGCCCAAATTGCTGCTGAAGAGATTGGCCTAGGGACGACATCTATTGTATGCGCGTTGCTCCATGATGTAGTTGAAGATACCAATGTTACTCTGGATGAAATTGAAGAAATGTTTGGTAAGAAAGTTCGCCGAATTATCGATGGGCTTACCAAAATTTCAGGAATTTTCGATCCAAACAGCTCTATGCAAGCGGAGAACTTTAGGAAAATGTTGCTCACATTGGCCGACGATGTTCGTGTAATTCTCATTAAATTGGCAGATAGGCTCCACAATATGCGCACCATGGAATTTATGGCCAGGGATAAGCAGCTGAAAATTGCTTCAGAGACAAGCTACCTTTATGCGCCATTGGCACATCGTCTTGGGCTGTATGCGATAAAATCCGAATTGGAAGATCTCTCGATGAAATTTACTGATCCGGATACCTATAAATTTATCGCTAGAAAACTGAATGAGAAAAAAGCTGAGCGTGAAAAATTTATAGGCGATTTTATTGGTCCAATCAAAGAGATATTGGAGGAACAGGGTATTAAGGCGTCCGTATTTGGGCGACCTAAATCAATCCATTCTATTTGGAATAAGATGCGAAAAAAATCGATTCCTTTTGAGGAGGTTTATGATTTGTTTGCTATACGTATTGTAATAGATGCTGTGGATGAGAAAGAAAAGACAGAATGTTGGAAAGTTTATTCTATTGTCACTGATTTGTACCGTCCTAACCCCGACCGTCTTCGGGATTGGATCTCCTCTCCGAAAGGAAATGGTTATGAGTCCTTACACACTACGGTGATGGGGCCTAAAGGGCAATGGGTAGAAGTTCAGATTCGAACCAAACGGATGAATGAAATTGCCGAAAAAGGATTTGCAGCACATTGGAAGTACAAAGAATCAAATTCAGATTCTGGCTTGGATCAATGGATCAAAAAAGTACGTGACGTCTTAAGCAGTCCAGATCAGAATGCGATGGATTTTGTGGATGATTTTAAGATGAATCTCTTCTCCGATGAGATTTTTATATTCACCCCCAAAGGAACACTGATTCAACTCCCCAACAATGCCACTGCTTTAGATTTTGCCTTTGAGATTCACTCTGATATCGGTGCAAGTTGTATTGGCGCCAAAGTAAATCACAAACTTGTTCCTTTAAGCCATATTTTGCAAAATGGGGATCAGGTAGAGATTATTACATCAAGCAAGCAGTCACCTAAAGAGGATTGGTTGAATTTTGTTGTGACTGCGAAAGCCAAATCCAAAATCAGATCTTCTCTAAAAGAAGAAAAGAGAAGAGTAGCGGAAGATGGGAAAGAAATTTTGGAACGTAAGTTGAAATCGCTAAAAGTTACTTACAATACGGATAATATTAACAAAATTGCCAACTTTTTAAAATATCCCAGTTCGCAGGACCTTTTCTATAATGTTGCCAAGGGCATTGTTGATATCAGGCAACTGAGAGAATATGTTGCGCATGAGAAAGCGGTTGAAATAAATGTAAGTTCTTCATCAGGAAATCAATTTAATACCCATATAGGTGGGCTAGTTGAAAAGATAAATAAGAAGGAATTCGACACGATCTTGATCGGTGATGATATGCAGAAGGTTGATTATACTTTAGCACCCTGTTGTAATCCTATTCCTGGTGATGATGTCTTCGGTTTTTTGACAGTTAATGATGGTATAAAAATTCACCGTACGAGCTGTCCAAATGCCTCCAAGCTGATGGCAAATTATGGCTATAGAATTTTAAAAGCACGCTGGGCTTCTACAAAGGATTCTGCATTTTTGACAGGTTTACATATCGTTGGCATAGATGATGTAGGATTAGTAAATAAACTTACAACTGTTATTTCTCAAGAATTTGCTGTTAATATTCGATCCTTATCAATTTCAAGTAACGAAGGTATTTTTGATGGTAATATTATGGTGTATGTAAATGATACTGCTCAGCTTGAAAGTTTGATGAGAAATTTAAAGCAAGTCAGGGGGATAACAGGTGTCAATCGATATGAATCGGAAAATTAGTAGCCAACCGTTGGATTGAAAATTACGCTAAGGCGACTACTATTAAGCACTATTTTTAATAGAGGAAATATCAATCTTAATTGGTAAATTTGTACAAGAATATTTTTACTATGAATCAAGCTGAAAATTTTGCAACTGTAAAAAAAATCTTTGAAGCCTACTTAGAAAATAAAAATCTAAGAAAAACACCAGAGCGCTATGCGATTTTGGAAGAGATTTATTCCCGTACTGATCACTTTGATGTAGAGTCTTTGTATATCCATATGAAGAACAAGAAATATCGTGTCAGTCGTGCTACAGTTTATAATACTCTAGAACTTTTGGTCTCTTGTGACTTGGTTACAAAACACCAGTTTGGAAGGAACATGGCACAATTTGAGAAGTCATATGGGTTCAAACAACACGATCATGTGATCTGTATTGAATGTAATAAGGTTGTTGAATTCTGTGATCCACGTATCAACCAAATTCAGAGTCTCATGGGAGATCTTTTAAAATTTGATATTAAGCACCACTCACTCAATTTGTATGGTGTATGTCAAGACTGTCAACTTAAGAACAAAAAAGAAGAGACCGTCGCTCACGAAGCTATTTCAAATTAATCTTATATTTTCTTAAATATAATAGTACATTTGTTCAGGAATGTTCAGGGGAAAATTCCTGAACATTTTATTTTTAAATAGAGTCTATTTTTATTAATAACATTTTAATTACTATACTTTAAAAGCTATGCAAGTTGATGTGCTTTTGGGCTTACAATGGGGTGACGAGGGTAAAGGTAAAATCGTAGACGTATTTTGTCCAAAATACGATTTAATCGCTCGTTTCCAAGGCGGCCCTAACGCCGGACACACGTTGGAATTCGATAACAAAAAATTCGTACTCAACACAATTCCATCTGGTATCTTCAATGAAGGTACACTAAATCTTATTGGTAATGGTGTCGTTATCGATCCGATTATCTTAAAAAGAGAGTTAGACAACCTGAAGACAGCTGGTTTTGATCCGGTGGGTAAAGGCAATTTAGTTTTAGCGCGAAAAGCACACCTTATTCTGCCTACACACCAATTATTGGATGCTGCCTCAGAATCAAAAATGGGTGCAGGAAAAATTGGATCCACTTTGAAAGGTATCGGTCCAACTTACATGGATAAAACCGGTAGAAATGGTTTACGTGTAGGTGATACGACACTTCCGGATTTTCAAGAGCGTTACCAAAAGTTGAAAGAAAAACACCTAAGCATTCTTTCGCACTATGGTGAGATACCTGATTTCAGTGAAAAAGAGAAGGCATTTTTAGATGCTATCGAATTCATTAAATCTATCCCACATGTGGATTCAGAGCATTTGGTGAATCAATATCTGAAAGAAGGCAAACGTGTGTTGGCTGAGGGCGCGCAAGGTACGCTGTTGGATGTTGATTTTGGTTCTTATCCATTTGTAACTTCATCGAATACCACAACAGCCGGAGCTTGTACAGGCCTAGGTATTGCGCCAAATAAAATCGGCAAGGTATATGGTATCTTTAAAGCTTATGCGACTCGTGTAGGTGGTGGTCCCTTCCCTACTGAACTTCACGATGAAACTGGCGAAAAATTACGTCAATTAGGTCATGAATTTGGAGCAACTACTGGTCGTGCTCGCCGTACAGGTTGGATTGATATTCCTGCCTTGAAATATGCTATTATGCTTAATGGCGTAACAGACTTGATTATGATGAAGGCCGACGTTTTGGATACCTTCGACAAAATCTATGCATGTACACATTATAAATATAATGGTGAAGTTATTGATTATATGCCTTATGAAATCATCACACATCAAGCCGAACCTATCTTGGAAGAAATTGATGGGTGGAAACAAGATTTGACTGGTATAACGTCTGAACAGGAGATACCTGAAGCATTAAAAAATTACATTTCTTATTTAGAGAAAGCTCTTGAAGTACCTATCACAATCCTATCGGTAGGTCCTGATCGTAAACAAACATTAGCCTTATCAAAATAAACTATGCGGATCGAAAGTTTTGATCTTCTCGATTCTAAAGATAAATTTCATCAAAAAGCCCTGCATTGGTCGGGGCAATTTGATGAAATTTCTTTCTTTAATAGTAATGGGATGTCCGATCAATGGGGAAGATATGAGCAAGTTTTGGCTGTCAAGGCATTATTCTCCTTCCGTGCAAATGAAAATGTATTTGATCAGCTCGATACATTTTTGAATTTACATCAATCTCAGTTTATCCCTGGATTTCTATCCTACGACCTCAAGAATGAGATAGAGGAATTACAGACAACGGGAAAGGATCAGCTCGAATTTTCGGAAACTTATTTCTTCGTGCCAGCGATTACGCTCCGATGGACGGCAAATCAAGTGCATATAGAGGCTGAAGATCCAGTTAAAATCTATCAAGCTATTTCCGATACGAAGATTCCTTTAGCAGCTCCAATCGTAGTGCAAGTACAATCGCGTTGGACAAAAAGTGAATACGTTAAAGCATTTGAAGACGTGCAAGCGCATATTCAACGTGGAGACATTTATGAAGTTAACCTTTGTCAGGAATTTTATGCGGAGAACGTCGACATCTCGCCGCTCGAAGTTTATCATCAATTAAATAGCCTATCACCTACCCCATTTAGTTCATTCTTCAGAGTAGGACATCATTTTATCATGTGTGCTTCTCCGGAGCGATTTTTAGCGAAAAGGCAGGGAAAGCTGATTTCTCAACCGATTAAAGGGACAGCTAGAAGAGGAACAAGCCCGGAAGAGGACCGACAGATTATAGCTGATATGTTGAGGTCAAAAAAGGAGATTGCGGAAAATGTGATGATCGTTGATTTGGTGCGTAATGACTTGACACGAAGTGCTCTTCCTGGAACAGTTGAGGCTACTCGCCTTTTTGAGATTCAATCCTTCGAACAAGTGCATCAAATGATTTCTACCATTACCTGCATGCAAGACCCAGAAGTCGCCAATGTGGATGTATTTAGAAATACCTTTCCTGCAGGTTCGATGACAGGTGCTCCTAAAATTGCAGCTATGCAAATTTGCGATCAGCTTGAAGCTCGAAAGAGAGGTATCTATGCAGGGTCTATCGGATACTTTGACACTGTACATGATGAGTTCGATTTTAATGTAGTCATCCGCTCACTGCTGTATAATAAACAAAAACGGTACCTTTCCTTTCATACTGGAGGGGCGGTCACCAATCAGGCAGCTGCAGATCAGGAGTATCAAGAATGCCTTTTGAAAGCTTCAGCCATCCTTGAAGCCCTAGATGCAAGATTGGAAGAATAAAACTATACTAATTTTGTAGAGAATATTTTTTGCTTCAAGTATTTTTTCGACCTTTGTCCCATTGGTACCACAAGTTCCTTATATCGATCTACATACTCATCGGAATTATCCGATCAAAGAGCGCGCGATTCTCTCGGTGAAGAATATCGCATTGAATCATGCTGAAGAAATCACTGAAACAGATTGCTCCATAGGGTTACATCCATGGTATATAGACGGGAATTCTGAACTTGCTTTAGCCTTAATGAAAGGAGGATTAAAACAGGCTCAAGTTTTGGCGATAGGCGAATGCGGTTTGGATAAAAATATTGCTATTCCCCTCATCCAGCAGCTTCAGGTCTTTTATCGACAGGTTCAACTGGCTCAAGTTTATCGAAAACCGTTGATTATTCATTGTGTTCGAGCTTTTCAGGAGATTGTCAGTTGTTTAAAAAAAGTGAATTTTAACGAAGCTGTTGTTTTCCATGGCTATCGGAAAAATTGGACACTAGCTCGGCAATTAATTGATCAGGGGTACTATCTTTCAATAGGTGGACATTGTTTAAATGGAAGTCAAGACGAGCTTTTGGAAAATATTTCACTCAGTCAATTGTTTCTAGAAACGGATACAGATACGACCGTAGAAATTACTACGCTTTATCAATACGTAGCTCGGATCAGATCGATCGAGTTGGAGGAGCTAAAGCGGGCTTTATACCAAAATTATAAGAAAGTATTTAATAAGTGAGGCCATCATAGTCTGTTTATTCACGTTGTCGGATAGCTATAAGGTTTCATGAAAATATAAAAAAACAAATTTAGATAGATGAAAGATTTAAGTTGGCTGTCACGTACCGAAGCATTGATAGGTCGATCAGCGGTTGAAAAATTGGCAAATTCACATGTGATGGTTTTGGGATTAGGTGGTGTTGGATCCTTTGCTGCGGAATTTATATGCCGAGCGGGAGTTGGGAAAATGACCATTATCGATGGAGACACAGTGGATCCGTCTAACCGTAATAGACAATTGCCTGCCTTGGCAACTAATCATGGTGAAGCAAAAGCTGAAATTATGCGGGAAAGATTGTTGGCCATTAATCCTGAATTGGATTTAACCGTAATACAAGATTTTATCATTCCAGAAAAGATACCCGCTTTATTAGATTTGGCGCCAGATTATTGTGTGGAAGCCATTGATAGTATTACACCGAAACTATTTTTCATTCGGAGGGCGTTAGAAGCCAATATACCATTTGTAAGTTCAATGGGTGCCGGTGGCAAAGTGGATCCGACAAAAATAAAAATTGCTGATATCGGTAAATCTTATAATTGTAAGTTGGCCCAACATATCCGTAAGAAATTGCGCAAACATGGTATACGTGATGGAGTGAAAGTGGCATTTTCAACCGAACTTCCAAACAAGGATTCATTATTGTATACCGATGGGAGTAATTTTAAAAAGTCCGCTTATGGCACCATGTCCTATCTACCAGCGGTTTTTGGTGGGGCAATAGCTTCTGTTGCTATACGAGATTTAATAGAAAATGCTTAACTTAGGTATTAAATAAACATATGAAGAAATGAAAGAAGCTGCCTGCCAATTGACGGTAGCTTCTTTTTTTCTTAGGCTATCGGCTTGTGACCCCTTTTATATCAATACCTTTGGGCTTGATATGTTCCAATCGTTTCTTGAGTGTATCTATTTTTGATTTTTCAAGATTACCCGTTGCAATTATAATCCCTTCTTTAACCTGTGCTGTAATGGTCGGAAAATCTTCCAGAACAAGGTTAACATCTCGTGTTAAGGTAGAATCTATCGCGCCGCCCAAAATTTCATGATATTTTTCACGGGCATCTTCTGGTTCAGGAAGATTTACGACAATATTGTTGTGAATGGATTTGATATCCTCTCCTCCGGCTAGCTTTGTTTTGTTTTCTATGTCCTGCTTGAGAGAGTCTGAACCTATTTGTCCATTCAAGGTTACATTACCCTCTTCGACATCGACTCCGATGCCCGCAGTAGTTTCCAACGCTGTTTCGATTCTTGATCTTAGTTTTTCGTCCGACTCGGGCGATCTACAAGAGTGAATAAATAGTGCAGCACCAAGCAAGAAGATTAAAAGTAAACTATTGAATTTCATGTCATTCTTTGTTTCTGTACTAAATAAGAACAGATGCATCGGCATATTGTTTAATTTTTCGGTATTTTCATCACCTAGTAAATTGCAATAACTTTTTGATTAACGTTATTAAAAACAAAACTATCACCTATTTTTTTCCCGATAAGTAGTTGTCCAATTGGAGATGCAGGCGAGATAACGAAGATATTATTGGTCCCTATTTTTACAGCTCCGATACTTGTGGCGATCAAATATAGTCCAACATTGGTTTGAACAAGTGTTCCTAATCTGACGACATCAATTACATCATTTGATAATGATTCTATACTGATCAGTTGCTGCAGATCTTTATTGGCTTCCACGAGTTGTTTCTGGTAGCGATTAATGTCCTGTTGGATCATTTCACGTGACGTCTCATATTTGTCTCCAGCACTACTTTTTGTATCGTCATTACTTGAATCCCGTGCGGTTTCCAAAGCAGATTCTATCATTGTAATTCGTTCCTTGGTGCGTTTTAGCGCTATCTCAAGGACCTCCCCTTTTATGTCGAAATAATTATTTGTCATTCCGAAAAATAAGGAATAAGTTTTATTCATTAAAAAATAAAAACAATAGGCTTAGGCTCAATAGAATATAATAAATTGGATGGTAAATAATACGAATAAGGTTGCAATAAATTAAAAAATTACTACATTTGTGCACTGAAACACGGAAAGGTGTCAGAGTGGTCGAATGAGCAGTCCTGGAAAGACTGTATACGGGATGACTGTATCGAGGGTTCGAATCCCTCCCTTTCCGCTTAGTAAAAGGCTTTATCATAGGATAAGGCCTTTTTAATGCATTTAAGCCGCGTTTTACCCAAAAATGTATGTCTTCAAACTAATTTGGACAAATGTCTAAGGAGTGTTTTCTGATTATAAAGCTATTAATTTTTGTTTTAAATATTCTGTTTTTCTGTTATTAATGGCCAGTTTTTTTAGGCTTTCTCTTTGTTTTAATATGAGTTCTCCACGACCATAATATACATCAGCTGGTGTCAGGTTTTTTAAAGACTCATGATAGCGTTCGTTATTATATTTATTTACAAACTCTTCTAGCGATTCTTTTAGCTCTTCTGGTGAATAATAATTGTTCAATTTGACCACATTTTTCATTGTCCTGTGATATCTTTCGATTTTTCCCTGGGTCTGTGGATGTGCCGGTCTGCCATGCACCTGTTTCATTTCCAGTTCTTCGGTCAGGTATTTCCCGAGTTCCTTAGAGATATAACATGATCCATTGTCGGACAGTAACTTAGGTTTAGCCTTCGTTTTTAACTTAGCCTTTTCTATCGCCTTATCCACATTACGTATCACATCTTCATGCTTCATAGATGTGCAAAGCTCCCAATGGACAATGTATCGGCTGTAGTCGTCCAATATGGTGCTCAAATAATAATCTCCCCAACCTTTTATCCTGAAATAGGTAAAATCTGTCTGCCACATTTCATGCACAAAACTGGTCTTATCCTTGAACTCATCGGATGCACTGATCAAAATATGGCTTGGCGCACTGATCAGTCCCTTGTTTTTAAGGATTCGATAGACTGAAGATTCTGAAATAAAAATCTGGTGCTCATCTGTAATGTGATGTGCTAGCTCGCGTGCTGACAGATCGACCTTATCCAGGGCAACCTCGACAACAAATTCTTTAACCTGATCTGGAATACTGTTCCACTGTTGTCTGGAGTCTCTGTTTTTCAGCTCTAACCCCTCATAACCGTCTGTTAGGTACCGATCATACCAGCTGTAAAATGTACTTTTAGGAATCCCGAATTCATTTAAAGTACGCTTCACACCAATCTCCGATCGGGTAACCGTCTGAATAATCTCCATTTTTTCTCCTGCTGATAATCGCATATGCTTTTTGTATTTATCCGTTAATCCAGCAGATCCAAGCTTTTTTTTACGATATCGTAACGTAGTACCAGATCGGCAACCATTTCTTTGAGCCGGGCATTTTCTTTTCGGAGTTCGGCCACCTCATCTGATGTTGCCTCACGGGTAACATCGCCTTCAAGTCGCTTTTTTCCCGCCTCTAAAAACTCCTTGTTCCATTTGTAGAACTGAGACTCGTTAATGCTGTGATTACGACAGATCTCGGCAATAGAGTTTTCTGCGCGTAAAGCTTCCATCACGATCAGAATTTTCTGCTCTGCGGTGAAGATTCTTCGGGTACTGCGACGTACATTCTTGATGAAGTTTTCGGGGGTTGTTTTTTTGGTCTTCCCATGATCATTAAAGTTAAATCTTTTTAGGAAAACACTCTCTTAGTTTTTAAACAATCGTGTCCAAATTATGCTGACGATTTACAAGCTCGGGCTTATAAATTCCTTCGGCTTTCAATCTGCCGATCACACGAAGTGCCTGATCAATAGCCGCATCGCCATTAACATGTAGTTGTGCCGTAATATGATTTGAAAACACTGTCTTTAAATCATTGTAGAGGGTCTGGTCCGAAAAGATTGGAAAGCCTTTGTAATCTGCCGATTGACCTTCTGGTGGAACTAGGTATGGTTCTGTCAACCAGGCTGTCTTCCCCTGAGGCGAACCATCATCCGAAAATTTAAATCCACCAAATTTCAAACGCTTTTCGTATTTCATGTAATTGGGTTTAAAGGATTTCCATTCGGCTTTGTTTGCTTCAAAATCCGGAAAATAAACCACATCTGCCTTTAAAAGATTTTTCGAAGCTGCTTCCTTCAACAGGCCAACCCCCACTCCCATCGAACGTCCGTCACAGATGGTTGTCTGCCCATAACTAAGCCATTCGTCTTGCGCTTTGACAAAATCTTTTAGAGTTTGGGGTAGTTCGTTTTTAGCCTGTTGAGGCCTGGGAATCATATTCGTCAACTTCACCAGTGCGGCAAAAGAGGCATTTTCTTCTAGCTTACCGTTTAGTCGATTATCAGGGCTTCGGCCGTAATGCCCCCCTTCCGGGTCTTTTACATTTTCGGCAATACCTAATAACTTCAACATCGCACTATTGGCAACACTTGCATGACCAGAAGCATGAATGACAATAATCGGATTTGTCGTACTGATCGCATCCAATTCCTGACGAGTCGGATGGCGATGCTCACGCATGATAGCATCATCGTAACCATTTCCTAATACAGGAACAGACGCGCCTAATTTTGTTCGCTTAATAACTGATAATATAGTCTTTTGAAGATCTGGTATTGAATTAACGGTACCATAGGGACTGGGCGATAAATCTATTGCCTGTTGCATTCCTGCTCTTGAAGTGATATGGCCATGGGCATCAATAAAGCCAGGCAGTAAAGTTTTTCCCTTTAAATCGATCTGTTTCGTGTTTTCTCCTACATAGGGGGCCGCTTCTTTCCGGCTACCGACGAAAAGAATTTTCCCGCCTTTTACTACTAACGCATCTACCTGGGGAAAATCATCTTCCATCGTAATAATATTTCCACCAAAATAGAACGTATCCCCTTTTTGCTGACTGCTCTTACAGCTTAAAATAAAAAAGGGTAAAAGGAAAAATAGATATTTTGTAATAATTGCCATGTGAGAGGTTAACTGTACTGATGAATAACAACAGAAAACAGTTAATTGTTTCGCAGCTCTTTGCTGGGTAACAGCCGGTAGAAGAAATGCGCATCTAGATGCGCATTTTCGATTAAAGCAGAATCGGTAACAGTTGATCTAGACTTTCTACCTGCAGGAAATTGCTTGGTTTAACGTCATCACAAGCTTGCTCATGTGTCCAAGTCACATGGTAAGGGACATGTATTGCCTGTCCCCCCAATGCCAAAACAGGCAGAACATCGGAGTTGATTGAATTTCCGATCATGATAAAATTTTCAGCGGGGCATTCAATTTTTCTTAATAATTTTGAGTAATCGTCATTTTTCTTGTTACTCATAATTTCCACATGATGGAAGTACTTTTGGAGACCCGAATTTTTCAGCTTTCTTTCCTGATCCAAAAGGTCGCCTTTTGTGGCTACGATTAGCTTATAATGTGCACTCAGCCTTACCAACGTATCTTCAACACCTTCCAATAATTCAATCGGCATCTTTAATAAATCTTGTCCAATCGCTATGATTTTGTTTATTGTCTTCAGCGATAACTGTCCTGCCGAAATACGGCTGGCAGTCTCTATCATACAAAGAATAAAGCCTTTCACACCATACCCATAGAGGGACAGGTTATTCATTTCTGTTTCAAATAATTCTTTTGATACTGCATGCTGTGGAAGATAATTTTCTAACAGCGCACAAAAATCATGTTCTGCTTTTTGAAAATATGGTTCGTTTACCCATAATGTATCATCTGCATCGAATGCGATGACTTTAATGGCAGTTTTATTGATAATCATTCTAATTTTAATTCAATTTAAGTAGTTTACTTGATCTTGATGCCATTATATTGTTCCCATAACCCGGTCAAGTTTAGGTCTGAATCATATACGGCATTAAAAGCAAACAGTTTTACCTTAGCCACATAATCATAAATATAAAGATCGGTTAAAGGGGTCGGAATAGATTCCAGTTCGTCTGCAGCGATCCATTCGAGGTCACCCTCATTACAATAGGGGGCCTCTACATATTCGATATCGGATACATATACATAGCTGATCCAATTGTAATTGATCGGTGATGTTTCGGTTAACATGCCACAAAATTGTTTTGACGTGATATGGATCCCTGTTTCTTCCATGACTTCACGAACTACCGCATCATCCGGGTTTTCAAATGGGTCTAATTTCCCACCAACGGGAACATACATATCTTTATTGGGTTCTTTAAGGCGCTTTAACAATAGAAACTTATCTTTATTTCTTAATATACATAGTGTGGCTACACGCTTCAAACCTGTCACTTCAGTGCTCATTTCTTTTCTGTTTGTAACAAAAATAGAAAATGTTGCGAGAGTCCTCAAGTATTTTAGCGAATTCATTCAGTCTATCTCTCCTCAGTAAGGACTTGCATATCTATTGCATCGGCATAAGTCACCTTGGCGATCACTTTTCCATGAAGCGGACCCCATAATCTTTACGCACTCACTCTCATGGGGTACCGAAATTTATTTTTGAGGGAAAGCCCATTATCCAATGAACGATCGGCATAATGGGCTATATCCATAGAATTAAACATTAAATTATGCGGGTCTTAAATGATAGGCTTTAGGCTGAACAAATGCTCGTATACCTTGAGCCGATAAGGTCGAACCTAAGCCAGAATTTCGTCTTCCGGACCAAGGCACATTAGGGCTTACCCTATCACAGCAGTTCCAATATACCGTTCCTGTATCCATTTTGCTAAGGATATTCATTGCTCTATCCTGATCGGACGAAAACACCGCTGCAGTAAGGCCATAGGTCGTATCCTGCATCAACGTAATTGCCTCTTCGTCTGAAGTGACCTTTTGTATACCTATCAACGGACCAAAAGTCTCTTCACGCATAAGTAGCATGTTGTGATTACAGTGCTCAAATACTGTGGGAGCATAATAATATCCCTTACCTTCTAATACATGTCCGCCCAACCGTAGTGTTGCTCCCTTTTCAAGGGCATCTTTCACTTGATCTTCAAGGACGTCCAGCTGAGCAGACCTCGTTAAAGGACCGATAAATGTGTCTCCAGCGCATGGATCGCCAACCTGATAGGAAGCTACCTCCTCAATAAATGCCTCGACAAACTCATCGTATATCTGTTCTGAAACATAGATACGTTCAACCGCACAACAGCTCTGCCCATTGTTGTAGAAAGCGCCTTCGGCTGCCGACACCGCCGCCTGTTTTATGTCTTTCACATCTTCTGTTACGTATAGGGGATCCTTTCCGCCTAGCTCAAGCTGGACTGGAACTAATTTATGCGCTACGGCCCTAGCAATATGTACTCCAGTTTTATAGGATCCAGTAAAGAAATAGCCATCCAATGGCAATGATAAGATATGCTCGCCAATCCTCCCATCTCCAACAACACAGTGAAATACATCATCAGGTATACCGGCTTCATAAAGGTATTTTGCAAACTGCAATCCGGTCAGCGTAGCAAATTCAGAAGGTTTATAGAGCACGGCATTGCCCGCAACCAAGGCGTACAGAAAAATATTAAAGCCCACATTATAAGGGAAATTCCATGCAGAAATATTGGCAATGACACCAAGTGGTTCATAGCGAATATGTTCTAGTGTAGCCCCCTCATTTACAATAATTTCTTCTGAAAGCCATCTTTCAGCATTTTTTCGAAGATGCTCAATACGGTTTTGTGCTCCGTTAATTTCATTAAGCGATTGTGTGATGGGTTTGCCCGTCTCCTTGGTAAGGATCTCCGCAAGTTCCTGTTTATTCGCCAAGATCAGCTCCCCAAATTGTATGATGCACGCCAAACGATCCTTCAAAGGAACGTTGGCCCATTTTTGCTGTCCCTGTTTTAGTAAGGAGAGTGTATTTTCCAATTCAACTGTTGTGGTTGAAGGCAACGTTGCTACTACAGCACCGGTTGCAGGATTTCTAATTTCTATGTTGTCTTGCATGTTCGATAAAAACATTAAGAATTAAATTTTCATCTAAAAGTATTCCCTTCTGTGTTTGGGAAAATTCGGGATGCCATTGTACACCCATCACTTTCCCGGCCGCTTCTTTGGTATAACCAAATGCTTCGATAAATCCGTCTTCCGAGCGCGCAAAGACTTCGAGATCACGGCCAAGATCTTTAATAGCCTGATGATGTACAGTGTTGACCAAGGGATTGGCAACATGGCCATATAGTCTGTCGAAAAGTGTTCCTGGTTCTATATGTACGGGATGATTGATGGTGTCGTATAGACTTGCTGAACGATGTACAGCCGACTGAGGAAGCTGACTACCGATATCCTGATACATTGTGCCTCCAAAATAGACGTTCATTAACTGAAATCCCCGACAGATACCTAAGACTGGCTTATGATTTCTGATGGCATAATCCAATATCTTTAGCTCATATTGATCCCGATAAGGGTCTCCCTTCCAGGGTCCGATAGGCTCTTCTCCATAATGCTGGGGTGCTATATCGCTTCCACCTTGAAGAACTATGCCATCCATCTGGTGTAAGATGTCCGCTAATAATGATTCTTCAAGATCCGGCAATAATATAGGAAGAACGCCTTTTTTAGTTATCCATCGAACCATATCATTTTCCATATAGCTCAGTGATTTGTGTCCAAAGACCGTCCTCTCGGGGTCTGGATAAAAAAAACACGCACTAATACCGATTTTTAACATATTATTTTCCTTCGTAAGCGGTTTCATAAATTGCAAGAAAATCTGCTTTGCTAACGGGCTTGGGGTTTGATGGGTGACAGAAATCTGCAAACGCCAGTTCTGATAACGGTTGCAGATGTTCCTTTTGCACGCCTATCGCAGATAATTGTGTAGGCAGTCCCAAACGTACATTGAGGTCAAACAGATAGTCTACAACCCTGTCTCCAGCATGACTACCGAGCCCTAAAGCCATGGCCATCTTATCGAAACGATCTTCAAAACCGACATAATTAAACTGCATGCCATAGGGAAGATTTACCGCGTTGGCCAGTCCATGATGGGTATCAAGGAGCGAGGACAGCGGATGCGCTAAACTATGAACGACTCCTAGTCCCTTCTGAAAAGCAACAGCTCCCATCAATGATGCCAAAAGCATTTTAGAGCGGGATAGCAAGTCTGATTCTTTCGTAGCACACTCAATAGACGTCGCCACCATGGCCATTCCTTCAAGCGCTATACCATCACACATCGGATGATACCCTTTGGCCAAATAGGCTTCCATATTGTGGGTAAGTGCGTCCATTCCCGTTGCTGCCGTAATAAACGGTGGCAGATCCATTGTAAGCAAAGGATCGGCAAATACAATTTTTGCCATCAATCTGGGACTAAACAGAATTCGTTTTTTCTTGGTTTCATCTTCTGAAATAATAGCACTACGCCCCACCTCACTCCCAGTCCCGGCGGTCGTAGGTACAGTAATCAATGGTGGTATCTCGTTGGTCACATAGATATCGCCACCGATCAGATCGTCGTAATCAAATAAATCACGATGATGATTTGCGCGCAAGGCAATTGCCCGTGCTACGTCGAGTGCTGCTCCACCGCCAACGCCAATAATTGAATCTCTATTTTGCCTTCTAAAGACATCTCCTCCCAAGAGGACATCAGATTTTACTGGATTTTTATGCAAATCATGAAAGACAATAACGTCGATCCCTTTGTTCGTCAGCTTTTGTTGGACTCCCTTAAAAAATGGTAGTTGGGCGATAGTCGGATCCGTTACCAGTAAAGGGCGATTAAGTCCATTGGTCAATAAATAGTCTGGTAGCTCGTCGATCACTCCAGCACCGAAACGGATCGGTGTCGGAAAATTAAAACCGTAAATTTTTGCTGTATCCATTGTTCAGTTAAATAATTTCAAAATATCTTTTTGTTTCCCAATCTGTGACCTGCTCAGAAAATTGTCGCCATTCCCATAACCGTGATTTACAAAAATGATCGACAAACTTTTGGCCAAATAGCTCGGAGGCTATTTGCGATTGCGCCATTCGAGCGGTCGCATCGTGGAGGTTTCTTGGTAACACGCCGTGTTGCAGATCTTTATAACCATTACCGCTAGTATGTCGATTATCCAATGGCAATTTATACTTGATGCCATACAACCCGCTAGCCAAACATGCTGCTACTGCCAAATAAGGGTTCACATCTGAACCGACAACACGATGTTCAATGCGTGTGGCTTTGGGGCCGCCTTCGATGACGCGGAGTGCTGTGGTACGATTATCTATGCCCCAAGTCAGGGTTGTCGGTGCCCATGCTCCTTCAGTCAGCCTTTTATAACTGTTAACAGTGGGCGCCAATAACGGTAGAATATCAGGTAAACAATACAATTGCCCCGCAAGAAAATGCTTCATCAACTGGCTCATTCCGAGTTCATCTTCTTTATCATAAAAGAGGTTGTTCTGTTTGTTGAGATCCCAAAGACTTTGATGCACATGGCCGCTGCAGCCTGGTAAGTCCTTGGTCTGTTTCGCCATAAAACTCGCCGTGATATTATGTTTTTTTCCGATGTCCTTAACCGCAGATTTAAAGAGCGTAGCCCTATCTGCAGCTTCAAGAGCATCACTACATTGGATCGCAGCTTCCAGAACACCTGGCCCGGTCTCCGTATGTAGCCCCTCAAGAGGTACACCGAATCTTTCGAGCATAGCCAAAAGATCCTGAAAAAATCCGTAATTGTCAGACATCCGTAAGATGGAATAACCAAACATACCAGATGTTATCGGTGTCATATCTCTAAAACTATTTTGGGGAGCGGCATTATCGGCTTTCACGAAATTAAACCATTCAAATTCCTGTGAAAAAATTGGTTTAAATCCGGCAGTCTCCGCCTGTGCAATTATGTTTTTAAGGAGTGATCTTGGGCACACATTTTGGTCCCGAGAAAGCGGAGATTCAAAATCAGCTAGAAAAAAGGGAATATCTTCTTGCCAGGGAATCTGTCGAAATGTATTTCCATCAATACGCGCCGGGAAATCGCCGTATCCTGTATGCCAGCCTGTAATTTCCACATTGTCATAAACCTGATCGTTAACATCCCATCCAAACACCACCGAGCAAAACCCAAATTCATTGTCCAGTGCAGAGATAAACTTATCCCGATGCATAAATTTCCCACGGAGCACCCCGTCTATATCAGCGACGGCAACTTTAACGTGCGTACTTGTGCTTGCTGATAATTTGGCAATAATTTCATTTTTAGTTATCATAATTTGATGGTTTTGTCCTTGTCAAGGAAGATTAGGAAATAGAGGTATGATAAGATGACAAGCCCAAAGAATAATAGAGCTGTCAAGGGGTTATAATATATCATTGCAATGAGACACACGACAGCAATAATAAATGCAATTGCCGGAAACAGCGGATACAAAGGAACTCTGAATGGGCGTTCCAAATCGGGTTCCTTTTTTCGCAAGGCAAAAAATGACCACATGGATATTATATAAAGACAGATTGCCCCAAAACATGCGATGGTAATAATGCCTGCGGTCTTCCCGGTCAATAATGCTATGATGCCAATAGCCATATTAATTAAGAGTGCATTGGCCGGAGTCTTAAATCGTTGATGCACTTTTCCGAGAATCGACGGTGCATACCCCACTCTCCCAAACTCAAAGGTGGCTCTGCCACCAGCGAGAATGATACCATGAAATGAGGCTATAAGACCCAAAAGACCAACGCCTATAAGTAGTTTATAGAGAATATGGCGATTGTCAATGACATGTGCAATGGCAAGTGGCAATGGTGAATCGGAGGGTTCAGTGCTTCCGACAGGATAAACGACAGCCTCCCAGCCGCCGACACCCACCGCCGACAAAAATGTAATGATACAAAGCACAACTAAAGTTACGATGGCCGATCCAAAGCCGATTAATACATTTTTCTGTGGATTGATCGTTTCCTCAGCAACATTCGCTACACCTTCAATAGCGAGAAAAAACCAGATAGCAAACGGAATAGCTGCAAAAATACCCGAGAAGCCATTGGGCAATGCGTTGTGCTCAAGGTTGGAAAATTCGAAAGCCGGAAATGTAACACCGGCAAATATCAGTAATTCGATAACCGCAAGAACAGTTACGACCAATTCAAATGATGCAGCGAGTTTTACGCCCAGTATATTCATTGAAGTGAAAATCACATAGGCCCCAATGGCAAAAATAAGATAGTCAACCGAAGGATGCAATAAATGTAGATAAGCACCTATAGCAGCAGCAATGGCAGGCGGAGCAAAAACAAACTCGATATTTTGTGCAATACCGGCGACAAATCCCAAATGCTTGCCCAATCCTCGATTGGCATATTCAAAGGCTCCGCCAGCCTTAGGGATCGCACACGCCATCTCTGTATAGCTGAAGGTAAATGTAAGGTACATGATAATAACGAACACTGTAGCAATGGCCAATCCCAATGTGCCGCCTTCTGCCAAACCGAGATTCCATCCAAAATACATTCCCGAGATAACATAGCCTACACCCAATCCCCATAACATAACCGGACCAAGGACTTTTTTTAATTGAGGCTCACTCATAATTTTATTTAGGTTGGTAAATTGATAGTAATTAATTAATTTAAATTTACTACATATAGTTTAAATGATAGTATTATATATCTGTAATTATGGCTATTTTAGTAAAATAATATGGTTGTATTTTATTTACTAGTGTTTACGATCTAACTACAGTCATAGATATAGTTTTTTTAGATTTAATTTACTACGATAATGAAATTGGATGAGAAAGACCTCATGCTTCTGGACCTTTTGCAACAGGATGCGAACATAAGTAACAAGGAAATAGCTGACCGTGTTAATTTATCCATGACTCCCGTATACGAACGTATTAAGAAGTTAATAGCAACCTCCGTTCTCAAACAGAAAGTCTTTCTGCTGGACAGAAGAAAACTTGATCTTAATCTAATGGTGCTTGTATCCATCAGTATGGAAAAACATTCCAATGAAAGTGCCTTGTTATTTATGGAGGAGATACAAAAATTTCCAGAGGTAGTCGAGTGTTTCCACGTAACGGGTGCATTTGACTATCAAATAAAGGTGATGGTTAGGGATGTTGATCACTATCATGAATTCAATTTTAATAAACTGGCAACAATTAAGGGAATCAGACATATGGAAAGTTATTTTGTCATGAAAGAAATCGTGAATACAACCCGTCTCCCAATCTTTCTTTGATAATTAGTTTAGCATATTTTGGCTTTACTATGCTGCGCTGACGACTCTCCTAATTTAATTTCCCGGAATTGATGACCACCTTTTGACTTGCTACGCTATCTCCTATTTTCGAATTTTCGGCGAAGTAGTTTAGATCGACTGCGAATATTTCCGCAAGTCTATGTAGTGTTAAAAAGTCTGGTAAAGACTCTCCCCGCTCCCATTTTCCAACTGCTTGGGGGCTGACGAATAAAAGTTCAGCAAGCTGTGCTTGCGACATATTTCGCTCTTTCCGCACTTTGGCAATATTATTACCTAATGTTTTGTTATCCATAATTATTGTTTATTGATGATGTTCAACTTTACAAATATATTGAGGCTAATCTGTAATTATCGCGAAAAGGGAAATACCTCTAGTTGTAATTATGCTACTTATCGTTGTATTCGAACAACTTCGGGTTGTTATTCCTAGAGTATTGTCCTATACTGTTATTGAAACTATATTTTAAGTAAAACTCCTCAAAGACGAACCTTTCTTTATGATAATGCCATCCCATATTTTAGATCGTGGGTTATGAGAAAGACAAACTTTAACTAATTTAGGAAGATCTACCACCATGAATACCGTCAAGCTAGTTTAAATATTTCTAGAAATTTGATCTATATTTATATACCTAAAATTTACATATGTTAGAGAATTTTGAGTTTTACCTTTTTTTAGTCCTACTAATTACGATGTTGATCATGCTGGCGAGAAAAATTCAGGTTGCATACCCTGTTTTACTCGTATTAGCGGGACTTGTAATAAGTTTTATCCCGGGAGTTCCCCCTATTAAGATAGAACCCGAATTGATATTCATTATTTTTTTACCGCCGCTCCTTTACGAGGCAGCTTGGTCAACTTCCTGGAAAGAACTCTGGCGATGGCGCCGGATTATCTTCAGCTTTGCCTTTGTTGTGGTCTTTTTTACAGCATTGTCCGTTGCCGTTTTTGCCAACTATTTTATCCCGGGATTCTCCTTAGCTCTCGGTTTTCTATTGGGCGGAATAGTTTCCCCTCCTGATGCGGTTAGTGCCGGTGCAATTTTAAAATTCGTGAAGGTACCCAAAAGGCTGGCGTCCATATTGGAAGGTGAAAGTTTGTTGAATGATGCTTCCTCACTAATAATTTTTCGCTTTGCAATGATTGCTGCTGCTACTGGGCAGTATGTATGGTACCAAGCGGCCGGGAGCTTTATTTGGATGTGTATTGGCGGAGTGGGAATCGGACTTACAATTGCCTATGTTTTTCTGAAAATGCATAAACTTTTACCAACCGATTCCAATACAGACATATTGCTAACTTTTATTGCACCTTTCTCGATGTATTTGATCGCAGAACAACTTCATGCTTCTGGGGTTCTTGCGGTTGTCAGTGGCGGCTTATTTCTCTCGTATCGTAGTCACGATTTTTTGAGCAGTGCATCTCGAATCCGGACAGTAACCGTATGGGAAAGCTTTTGCTTTCTGCTGAATGGCATTGTCTTTATGCTTATCGGATTAGATTTACCGGAAATTGTATCTGGATTGGGTGATACCAATATCTCCACTGCTATTGGCTATGGCGTCGCCGTTACAATAGTCCTTATTCTTGTACGAATTTTTGCAGGGTATGCTGCAGTAATTACGACCTTGATCATGAGAAATTTTATAACGGTTGCAGACGCTCAATCGCCCGGTTGGCAAACTCCAATGATTATCGGCTGGACTGGAATGCGTGGCGTCGTTTCTTTGGCAGCAGCGCTATCTATCCCATTAACTTTGGCCGACGGAACTCCTTTTCCTCAAAGGAATCTCATTCTTTTCATCACATTTGTTGTGATTCTGTTAACCTTACTTGTTCAAGGGTTGACCCTCCCTTTTATCTTGAGAAAAATCAAATTAGTAGATAGAGATTTTGTAAGAAGTGAAAAGGAGATCGATTATGAAATTCAGAATAGATTGGCTCAAGTCGCCGTTGACAAGATTCGTAATGATTACGCGGACAAAGTTGAAAGTTTTCCGACCTTAAAGGATCAACTACAGAAGTATGAGAATCAGTTGCGGAGCTCCGAGATTATCATTAATTATGCCGAATACCGTAAAATCTATATCGATATCCTTGAAACACAGCGTATTTGGCTTATCAATAAAAACCGCGAAGAACTTTTATTGGACGAAGAGATCATCCGCAAACACCTTCGTTTGTTAGATCTTCAGGAAGAAAGGTTGAATATGAGAAGCTAATTTATCCCTAGCTCAGCCTACTGCCGTACATTTATGATCGACAATGCAGATTGAATTGTCGATCATAAATAACTAATTTATTAGTCTTCATCCAAATAAATGTCGTGAACAACAAAACGAATAGACTTGCTAAACACCAACATATCCGCTACATCTTCAGAATCTATGGCATAGAGTGTTTCTACCCCACCTTCATCCAAAAGTTCGGAATCTGGTATAAGTTCAAAAAAAGTGATTCCTTCAACAATGGATAATTCTTCTACTTTAACATATGATACATCCTGGCTCTTCCAAAGTGAGAGAATTTCTTTGGAAAACAATCGATAATTATTAGCTTGATTTGACATGGTCGCAAATTAACAAAAATATGGCTCATTATATTTGTGTTATAACGTTTCTAAAATCTTACTTACTCTTTCGTTTTTAGGATTAATTTCGCGAACTTTTTGATAGTTCTTCTTGGCACTATCTATTTGTCCAGATTTCAAGTAGGCTTCCGCTAAACTATCATAAACATTTTCACTTTTAGGATATAGCACCGTATTCACCTTAAATATGTCAATAGCTTGGTTTATTTTATGCTGATTGAGTAATTCATAACCTGCACCGTTCAGGAAACCTTCTGAAAGCAACTCATCGTCACTATCCTGTTCTTTTGCTTTTTGAAAAGCTTTTAATCCATCCTCGAAATTTCCTTCTAAAATAAGCTCTAGTGGAGTCCGGTCATTTGCATCGACTTTCGGATTTTTGGAATAAATCTTTTTATCACGCAAAACCTGTACAAGCTCATATTGACCGCTTTTGGTATCCTTTGAAAATACTACGTTCACGTTTCGATCTCGCATAACAAAAGTATTTGCCGACACTTTAACCAACTCTACAGGCTTGTCTAGATTTTGGACTGACATAAGCTTGCCACTCTGACTATAGACCCTTATAACACCGTATTTGCCAGATCGATAACGTCCACTATTGACATTCAGTTCTTGAGAACTTAGCGGCAAAATTTTATTTATTGGGGCCAGGTAATTGGGCCATTGATAGGTTAATGCAACCGCTCGGACAAGTTCGTTGATAAATTCAGGTTTGTTTGTATTTGTAAGAATAACTACGCCATCACCGCTTGTTTTATTTCCAACAAAATAGGAGCTAAAGCCTTCGTTCCATCCACCATGGCAAAAATAAGATGAACCGTCGTAATCTTCCAGAAAGACACCTAATCCTATAATAGATTCAATATAGGGGCTTGTGAATTCTTCGGCCGTCTTCTTGGAAATAACAGCATTACTTTTGCCATTTAAGGTCCGTTGAATATCGATCACGAATCTAGCGTAATCTTCTGCTGTTGACCACAAGCCAGCAGCCGCCTGCTCTGGGTAGACATGATATCTTCCTTCCACTTTTTTACCATCTACAGTATAAGCCGTCGCCGCAAATTGTTTTTTCAACTCAGGAAGAGGCTGGGCAAAAGTGCTATTTTTCATACCCAAAGGTGAGAGTACCTTTTCTTCCATGATGCTACTATAATCTTTCCCTTCAATATCAAGGAGCATCTGTTGAAGTACGGTATAGCCACCGCCTGAATACCGAAAATTTAAGCCAGGAAGTTTATCAACATACACCATAGGTGTATTAGCAGGCTTTAGACCACTCAGTACTTCTACCGCTGTCGGAATTGGGTCTGTTGTCCGATAGCCCGGGAACCCACTTACAGTAAGTCCCGCAGTGTGGCTAATGATATTTTTGAGTGTAACATTTTTCGCTCTGGTCCAATTATTTTCGGGTATTTTCCAGGATTTCAGGTATAAATTCACATCGGCATTGGATGCCAACTTGCCAAGCTCCACTTCCTTCAATGCAGCGTATGCACTTACGGGCTTGCTCATGGACGCCACCTGAAATAAGGTGTTTGACCTAACTGGTGTTTTCGAATCGAGATCGGCAAAACCATACGTTTTGCTCCATAATATTTCAGCGTTTTTTATCACGGCGATGCTTACACCTGGAACCTGATAAAATTCCATGCGCGATTTAATATTCCAGGCCGGCTCACCCTCAAAACGAACAGGCGGTATGAGACTGGATTCGACATGAGAAATCTCCTTTATTTTTTGAGGGGTCGTTTGAGCAAATGCGGTTGACACTAGTATCGCAAAAATTCCAGTAATTGGTAAAGCTTTCATTTTATTTATGATCGTTTAAGTGATGATACGAAGCGCCTCTCCTATCTCTTGCTGGCTTCTTTGTAATTCTTCATTGACAGCTGATGCCAATTTTATTGCCAAAAACATAAATCACTGTAAAACAATTTTATGCAATAATATTCCAAAATAAATTGATCGTATTCGG
>NZ_DJTD01000021.1:0-84662 GCF_002440385.1 Sphingobacterium sp. UBA6317
TCAACATCACCGGAATATGCAAAAGACAAGCTTCTAGTACTATTAAACTGTAAAATCAAAAATTCTTTTTCTTCCTTAGGTTTTTTAGCATGGTCATTTCTGTAAGCTAGAATTGCGACAACACTGGCTATTGCACCCAATATGGTACAGACGAGTAAAAAAGGTTCCATATTTTACAACTTGGTTATTGATGACTAAATAATAAATTTAAGCTTTTATTATAATCTCTGAGCTTTTATTAAAAAATAAAAATGCTAAACGATTTCCATAACAAATTTCGAATAAAACCCCGGAGAAACTAAAGGTTCACTTGTAAAAGTTACGGTATGAAGTTTATTCATCTTAATACTAAATTCTGAGTTATTCATGATCTTTAGAAGCAGTTGTTCATTTATACTCTGATTCAAAGACAAAGCATATAAGGTAGACACATCAGAGCAGAAGGTTTTGATCGATTGTGCTCTTTCTGTTAGATCGCGAACCATTAGGCCCAATTCAAGTCTTTTAACAGTATTTGCGTCACCCAATACTGTATAGGTAACAGTGTTTTGGAGAACTGGATTTGAATTAATAAGCTTATAATCGGAGATAGCAAACCATTCGTTATCATTTGTATGATTTTCATAATAACGAGTTTTTAAACCTTGGTCTGAAAGAAAATCCTTCGCAGTATAAGGATACCATCCTTCATTGGGAGGTATTTTTAGAGGAGCAGACATTTCTTTCTTTATTAATTCCTTTAAATCATTGATACTTTTTAATATTGAATTTTTGTCATTGGGTTGCTCTCTCAACCAATGAGTGCGCCACCGCTCTAATACTTTTGTGTCACAGCGGAAATGAATCATAGCCATGAAAAAACTATACTGTAATTGCTGTTCATCCTTAATAAACCGTTTGAATACAAAATATGAATCTTCATACTTAGAATAAATTCTGGTTAAATATATAAATGGACTAAATAATATAGTTAAAATCAATGGTAGAAGTATTTGCTTTAAATTTTGGATATTAAAAAGTGTTGTATTATCAGTATATATTTTTTTTAAAACATTAGTGATCAATATTATACCTAGTGTTATTAAAAGTCTATTCATTAATTTAGTTACTTTGATATACTTTGGATCCTTTTCAGAAAATAACTTTATAGTCAGCACTGTTGAACCGAATATTGCTAATAGTAACTCATAACCTAAACTAAATGTATAGACACCTATGATAAATTCCACAAATGCAAGTATTCTAAAATGTTCCAGAATAATCGATTTAAAAAACTTAACGATATCTTCGGATTTTAGTATTTTGGTTATTAAAGGAAATCCACTAAAAAAACACCAGATAGCTGATGCTGTAAAAAGATCTTTATTCCAAAATCCCAAATGTGATAAGAGAATTATAGATAGTATAATATAACAAATGGCGAGAGTGAAAACTGTGATTAATTTGATTGAAAAAACAGCTTTTATAACTCTAATTACCAAAGGCCTGCTGTTTCGTAATAGCAGAAGGATAATTACTATTAAAAGGGTAAAAAAAACTATAACAATTTCTCTGTTATTTAGCATTAAAGTGTTTTAAAAGTGAAAGTTATGTATAAGGTGATATCGTAAATATCTGATACAAAAGTACACAAAAATCTTAGAAAGCTAAATTAATTAGTATTTTGATTTTTTTAATACGGTTTCCCGTATCCAATCCTACTTTCAAAACAATACCTTAGTCTTACAGTTTGTAATAATCTTGAAAGTTAATATCTGTAAACATATTAATTCAGAATAAATAATGTATATTAGGCTTGGGTATTAACCTTGCCCGATTGAAAAGTAGCATACCATGATAGTAACCACGACCAATTCCATCGAAGGGAGAGAGATTTCACGATATAATGATCCCATAGCAGCCAATGTAGTCATCGGTACCACTGTCTTTAGGGATATAGGGGCCAGCTATGTCGATTTCTTTGGCGGTCGCTCTACTAGCTATGAGAAGAAGATGCAGGAAATGTACAAGCGGGTTACCGCAACGCTCAAGCAACGTGCTCAGGCAATTCGTGCTGATGCTATTATCGGGCTTAGTGTGGATATTAACGAACCCCCTAGAAAGGGTTCAGAAAGCGCACATCAAAATATATCAGGAAAAGCTATAGAGAATTGTGGCTTTCCTTCTTCTGATGTAGAAGATTGTTACCAATGTGAATTAGTGCTGAATTAAGGGTGAAGATGTAGAAAGACATTATATACCAAAATTATGACGGAATCAATTGAAAATATAAAACTAAGAATAAAGAAATATCTTGAACTAGAGAATGTTAGCTTTTTGTTTGGGGCCGGTTCAAGTTTTCACTTGGGAGCACCTGTAATTCGAACAATACCTATCGCGTTGAAAAATCAATGCCTTGAGGAAATAACTCGCTATTTTGGTGAAGATGCAGATCCATCTTATGAAGATCTGTTCAACTGTTTACAAGCGGATAGGTATCTTAAGGAAATGAAGAAGGAAGATGTTTCTTCTCTGAATTCGTCTATGGCGAAAATGCAAAAATGGCTTTTTGAACAGTGTGATACTAATAAGACAACAATTCAACAATTTTATGCAAGTGATGAAAAGCTTAAACACAATAGGTATCATTATCATGAAGCTTTAATTAAAAAGCTTTTACAAAGACCAGTGCATTTGAAAAGAGCTAATCTATTTACAACGAACTACGATATGGCTTTCGATTATGCTTTAGATAACTTAGGCGTACATTATGTAAATGGATTTATGGGAGTACATAATAGGTGTTTTAGACCAGAGGTGTATGATTATGATTTGTATTATCCTGGGCAAAGTGTAATCGGCAAAGTACATCGAGCAGAGAAGGTTTTGAGATACTATAAAATGCACGGATCTTTATCTTGGATATCAACTCCGTCAACAGTTTCAAATACATATGGAATAAAGGAAATATCATTAAATGGTGATTTCACTCCCGATGAAGATAACGAGATTATGATTTATCCATGTGTAAGTAAGAAGTCTTTTACTTTGGATTTACCATATTCAGAATTATTCAGACAATTTTCTCAAGCTATAAACCAACCTCAGTCCGTATTGGTATGTGTTGGATATTCATTTTATGATGAACACATAAATGATATTATTAAGCAAGCGTTGTCGATACCATCCTTTACACTGATTATTGCAAATTTTTCGCCAAATATCGACCTCGAATCAGAAATTGAAAAATTGAAAAAATTAGGAGATAAAAGAATAATAATTTTAGATCAGGAAGATGATAACCAAACAACTTTTGTGAGTTTTGTAGATAAGGTAATGCCAGACTTGTATGAAGAAGATGAGCTAGTATATGTAGCTAAAACCTTAGGTGAACTTTATCCAGCAAAAAAAGATGATCCAGAGAATGACGATGTATTGCCATTTTAATATCTATTCCAAATTGTAATGAGTAATAATAACAGATTAGTAGGACGCGTCCTCTCCGTAGATAACTTCAGGGTTTTCATCAAAGTTGAAGAAGAACTTAGAGGTGCGTATAAAAGTGGGGTATTAGACATTTATGAAGTTGCACGAATTAACTCTTATTTAATTATACCGGTGGGTGCAGATCGAGTGGTAGCTTTAATAACGCGCGTGACAATGAAAGAAGAAGTCGAATTTGGAAGAAATTTGACAACAATATCTTTGCCAACATCTGCAAGGTATATTTCCGCGACTATGTTAGGTACTATAGCAAAGAAGAATGATAATGAAAGGTTTATTCAGGGAGTATATAATTTTCCGACTTTGGATAATCCTGTGTGGTATGTTACTGAAAAGGATTTAAGGCATATTTTTGATGATAAATCGATAGAGCAACAAATTGAATTCGATAAGGATTTTTATTTACCAATAGGGACATCTCCTGCTTTTACTGATTATAAAGTAAAGATATCACCTGATCAGTTTTTTGTTAAGCACGCAGCCATATTAGGAAATACTGGTTCTGGGAAATCTTGTACACTAACTTCTATTTTGAGAAATCTATTTAAATATGAGTACAACGCTAGTAAATTGAAAAATGCTCATATAGTCATTTTTGACACGAACGGTGAATACAAAGATGCTTTTCTTCCAGAAGGTGAAACCTTAGAAAAGATGCCTCTTGCATCTAAGGAGGAATTAGAATTAATTAATGCTAGCTATTATGGCGGAGAGGATAAAGTCCAAGTCCCATACTGGTTAATGAATTGGGCTGATTTTCGATCTCTTCTTAAGCCAAGTGATGCTACCCAAGCTCCTTTGTTAAATAGTGCAATTGGACTTGCTAAAAATGATGAAGAAACTAGTTCCGTTGCTGTTCTACCATTACACTTGAAAGCAGATATTGAAAGTATATTAAATTCTACGAGTGAGGAGTTAAAAAAAAGAACTGGATTTCAAGAGTACGGACGATGGAAGTGGTTAACAAGCAACGAGATTCTAAATATTGCTGAAGCTATTCGGCAGTTTGAAGTAGAAATGGCTGATTTAGTAGCAAACTTGGGGGCTCAGGTCAATTTTAACAATGCAGCATTACAAACTCCAATTCGAGCGTCAATCCAAGCTAGGTTAGATGTATTATTAACAGAAAATATAGATATTCAAATTACTAGTTCTCAAAATATAGATTTGCCAGTCTATTTTAGTTATCAAGAGCTTTGTAAAAAGTTTTTAGATGCAGCTATAATAAATGAAGGGTCGGGAAATAATAGACTAAATGAATTTATATCTACTTTACGTTTAAGAATGAACAGTTTTCTCAACGATAGAAGGATGGCTATTCCTTTGATGTTGAAAAATATGGATGAAGTAAATAAGACCGTTTTACCTCAATTTTTAGCGTTTATTCTGGGCGATTACAATAAGGTCTTTTCCGAAGATAACCAAGAGCATTTTGTGAAAAAGTATAATGATACCATTATCCCGCTAAACGCAGGTAAGACTCATCAAATAAGTGTGTTAGATGTTTCTCAACTTCCATTTGAAGTTTTAGAAACGGTAACAGCTTTATTGGGTAGGATAATATTAGAATTTGTATCTTACTTTATTCCAAGTGATCGGGGGAAATATCCTATAGTTATTATTTTGGAAGAAGCTCAAAATTATATTGCGGAAAATAAGCCTTCTGTTGCAAAAACAGTATTCGAAAGAATTGCACGCGAAGGGAGAAAATACGGTATATCGCTGATAGTAAGCAGCCAACGACCGTCTGAATTATCGAAAACAGTTTTGTCTCAATGTAATTCTTTTATTATTCATCGGTTACAAAATCCAGAAGATCAGAGATATATACAAGGTTTAGTTTCTAGTGCAAATGCTGATATTTTGGAGCAACTTCCAGTAATACCACAGCAGCATGCTATAATAACAGGAGACTGTGTGCGCGCACCTATTCAAGTCAGAATTGATGATGTCTATCCAACTCCTAATAGCCATAATCCAAAATACATAGAGAACTGGTTAGGAGATGCGGATATACCTTATAAAGAAGTGGCTAATCGATGGTTAGGAGTAAAAGAAAAGCTAGAAGAAGGTGATCAAGAAGTTGATGATTCAGAAGATCAATTACCATTTTAATAAGTAATATCAAATGACTGCGATATGTTGTTTTTTCATCATTAGCGAGACTGATGAAATCAAATTGTTTGGATCCAATTAAACATCGATATAGCCTATGAGAAACGCGTATAGTGGCTATTCATATCATGATCATATTGCTACAATGTTCATTGCTATTATGGATGTTGAGCGTAAGATCGTAAAGATTGAAATAGAGGCCATTACACCTGATAAATTTGATGATGTAGTGTTGCACTTTCCTGACGAGATTATTCAGATTCAAATTAAAGATTTTGCGGAGGTTAAAAGTGTTACCGTGGTGCCTGAGGGTATCGTTATCAACGGTGATAGTTATCCACTGTCAACTAATACAAACGTTGTATTTTTCCGTAGATACGATTATCAGTCTAACTCCCAAATTCTTGGATTTCCATCCTATTTGGTTGATGGTGTCCACCTCGTTTCTTTGAATAGAGAAGAGACAGATGAATGTATAAATGAGTTGTATCAAAATGATTATCGACGCAAGGCGGTAATCTATGAGTATTTCAATAAAATAAAGGATGACAGAATTTGGCAGATCCGTAAGGAAGAATTGCCTTCTCTTGATATTTATAGTACGGATCTTTTAGAGGAAACGGTGGATGTAGGTCTGAATCTGTTATGTGATCACCAATTACTTCTTGTAGAGGGTAAACCAGGGGTAGGAAAGAGTCATTATGTTACCTTGATCTCACAGCATTATTTAGGACATATTTTGTACAGGTTTTGGACTTCCAATCAAGACCCACACTATCAGGAGCGGTTAAAATTCAATAATTTTATTCAGGACATCTCCAAGCAGATATTTTCTGATCGGATTGAGCGAGGTGTTGATGCGGTTTTGCACGGACTGAAAGAGAGACAGACGGTTTTGATTATTGATGGATTAGATCATATTGAAAATTACCAAGCAGGTGATCTTTCTAAATACATCAGTTTTATAGAAGAGGTCAGCAAGCTATGTAAAATAATTGTTTTTTCAAGGCCGCTGGTAGAGCAGCCGATATGGAATAAGCAAGTTCTCGAAAATTGGACTTCATCTCAAACTAGCGCAGTTCTCGAAAACCTCTTTGGTCTGGATGACTACCTAATAAAACAGAAAATATTTGAAATAACTCAGGGATATCCCATTCTTGTTAAATTTTTAGCAGAGCATTATAAACAGCATTTTGAACTGCCACAGTTAGACAACATAGGTTCCATAGATACCTATTACGAGCAGATTATAAAAAAGGAAAAAAGTAAGCGGGCATTATTACTTTTTTTATGCACCAAAAGTTTTATAATGGCGTCGGAGCTTCAGCTGTTTCTTGGTGCAGAAGCCCCGTATGTAGAAGAGTTTATACGGGATTACCCTTATCTTTTTGAGCGTAGATTAAATAGGGTATCACTTATTCATGATAGCTTAACTACATATCTGCGTAAATTTGGATCGGGATACCAAGAGCTGAGTAAGAAAGTCTCAAAGATTGTGATGAGATCTGTGACTTCCTTCGAAAATCGATTTCTCAGCCGGTTTGCACTCTTTGATATTAGTTTGAAAGATAGACAGATCATACTTAAACTATACGCTTGGATCAGTACCTATCGTAGAATTATTGACGGGTGCATCGATGTGGAATCCATTCGTACGTTTTATGAGCAACTCAAATTAATTCTCTCCGAATCAGATTCCGGTGTCCTTGACATCGTTCAATATTACGATCTAGCACTGATCGAAAATCTAATTGTCCGAGACCATTTTTCTGCACAGTTTGACTTTTATTACGTCTATGTCAAAGTGCTACTTGATCACGGCTACACTTGCGAGGATGTTACCAGTTCTGCCTATCTATTTGGAATGATGTATTATTATGAAACTAACAATCCTCTTTTTTTAGCGCGTGCAAAAGACCTTGATACCTTCAATAGTAAACATTTCTTTTCAGACTTTGAAGCTCAAATTGAAAATGAGCGACGGTACTTTATTAACTATAGCCAACCACTTACCGATAAGCGAGTATCAAAAGCTTTAGGCAAAAAAGGAGATTTTCGTAAAAAGTTAACATATATACTTACTAATACCTATATACATGATTTAAAATATAACGTAAACGCTATTTTGTCAGATGCTATGTCTTTCTTAAAAGACGGCGATCAGGAGAGGGTGAAGTTTATAATGGAGCAATACGTTGAAGCTAACAGTGAGCAGGCCTACAAAGGGACATGGATATTTAACGATGTTAAGAAGCTGCTCTATAATCTCGGTTATTCGATCAAAGGCGAAGATAACGACCTACTCACTTTGACATTAGAGGAGCTTATTGAAAAACATAAAGCGCTCGGCAGTTTTGATTTGTGTGAATTAGTGCATAACTATCTGAGGTTGGCTGCACATCAAAATAGAACTATAGACGTTAGTAATATTTTTCATTTTTATAGTAAATACTACAATCGTCGAGATTACTCGTTATTTTCTACGCCTTCTGCTTTGTATACGTTGGAAAGGAGAGAGCTGTTGCATCGGGAGAAATGTGTAGATATAATTTCTCATATGCAAAATATATCCGAAAAAGAGTTTCGTGGACTTTTAATTGACTTTATTTCATACTATTCGCCAGAAGATATTATTCCTTTTTTGGAAGATAATTTTGAGATAGAAGACTTAATCATTGACTGGTTCTTGTTGAAACCCATCTATATTGATCAATTTTCAATTGCACTGTTTAACAAAGCGATACGAAAGCTGCTTGATGAAAATAGGTTTACCCAAGAACTGGATCTTAGGGATTGTAGGTATGTATTAGATTCTAAATGGTTGAGCCAATTTGGAGAAATTCTACGTGTTACGGGGTTTAGGCTTCGCCTCCCCGAAAAATCGCCAATGGCTGCTCGATTGACGAAGGTTAAAATTCCGCTGATAGTTGATAAATCCAATAATGATCAATCTTATTCTTTAGATAAGATTCGAAAATGGGATAGAGGAGTCTTGGATCTGGACGATCTAGACTATATTATCGAGAAAGATATTCCTATAACAAAGCTTGCCACATATTTAGACGAGCATGGGAGTTCATTGGTGAGTTCGTTAGTGTTCAATCAGTATCCAGTATCTTTGGTCAAACAAAACTTGCATCAGATTTTGTTTAACGCTATGACGGCTAGGACTGTAAGCGGTCTTTTTTATTCTGCACTTTATTTTTGGCCAGGTACAGTCCTCGAAATGCTATCAGTCTATGGAAGTACTGCTGATTTTGTATCAGCAGCCGAGAGTTATAAAGTTTTTATAAAGCTTTCTAAATTTGAGATCTAGTGTTTCGATGAATTTACAGCTGCTTTGTGGATTAAATGATAAGGTTCAAAGAAAGATTTTCGGTTCTTTATGCGGTAACTTTCGCTGGTCAGATTTATGACCTCGGCCCAGAAATCAAACTTTCTAATAGCGCCGTAACTAGCACTTCGCGCAAAGTTTATTCTATCCAATAACCACCTACCTGTCTTTAGGTTTCTTTTCACTTATTACGACTCCTTTTCTCACAGAATATCTGAGAGCTTTAGACAGTTGATCTCCGGGTGAATATTCCGACAAAATTGATGAAGAACCACTTTTGTCGGAATATTCATCCATCAACAACATGGACGCCAGCATCTCAAAAAGTATGCAGTTGGAATCTGCTGTACCATCTTCAAATTGCCTCCCTCTCTAGTAGGTAGTTCGTCGGAAGGGCGGTAGATAGCCCTCAACACAAAATGGAACGCTTACTAAGTGATCCGGGCCTGCACATTTAGTTATCAGGAAGTAAATACCGGATAAACAAAAACTGATTTATAGCGCGGCTTTTGTTCGTATTAGCATAACAAAGGAGATAGTATTTTGTATCTTTATTACAAAAATGTAACGACCTGTATGAAGACCCTCACTCAGATAGAAAATGCCCTTAAGTCCATAAATGATGCAGTTTTTCAAACTCTTGTAAATCACTTATTATATTTGCAGGGCTATAAATTTATCGGTTCTCCTGGTGCTGTCGTAGCGAAGGAAAAAACAAGCAAAGGGACGCCAGATTCTTTCTTTTTTGACGAGGACAACAACAAATACATATTTGTAGAATGCACAACTAAAGAAAAACTGGAAAAAAATAAATCTTTCTTCCAAAAGCTCAGCAACGATATTGACCATTGTTTTGACGAAGGAAAAACAGGAATCCCTAATGAGAAAATTGCAAAAGTAGTATTAGCGTGTAATGAGAAGATTACGGTTGAAGAACACAGCTTGCTAAATGCCAAAGTCAGCTCATACTGCACTGAAGCAAAACTTGAACTATTCAATATTCAAAATTTACCAATGGACATCTCTGAACTACCAAAATTGGCGGAAGAATATTTGGGCATTCAGACAATCAAGGGAGAAATTTACCCGCTTGAAGATTTTCTCCTAAAAACGGAAAAAGGGTTACAGCCTTCACTTACCAACGAGTTTATTGGTAGAGAAACAGAACTTGGAGAAAGCTTAGAAGCATTAATCAAGTACGACATCTTATTGCTAACAGGTAGCCCAGGCGTGGGCAAATCAAAATTAGCTGTAAAGATTTTGGAGGAGCTTTCCAAACAGGATTATGTTCCCATTGTTATTCAGAGTTCAGTAGTATCTCTTTGGGACGATTACCAGCATCTCTTTTTACCTGGCAAGCGATACATTATACTATTCGACGATGCCAACAAATCAGTCGCGAATCTTGAATACCTCTTAAGTAAATTAGCGGGTCCAAACAGCTTTTCTGCGAAGCTGGTAATTACCTCCAGGGACTACGTAAAAAGGCAGATATCAAACAAGTTGGATCACTACACCTTTAAAGAGCTTAATATTTCCGAATTTAAGAATGGTGAAATTGAGAAAATAATTGTCTCAGCATTACCTGATCTTCAATATCATACGGATATTAAACATAAAATAGTCGATTTGTCTAAAGGAAATGCAAGAGTGGCATTGATGGCAACCTATTCAGTTACTCCCGATGCTGAAACCAACTACTTGACTAGTCCTGTCCTCCTATATGAGAAGTATTTTAAAAAGATATCCGAAGAAATCGGGATTTTCAATGACCCTCTTATTCTGAAATCTCTTGCTATTGTTTCGTTCTTCGGAGTTTTGGATAGAAACAATGAAAAAATAAAAGAAGATCTTTTTTCCAAATTTGGGGTTGACTGGAATGGGCTTTGGGCGGCTATCATTGAATTGCATAACAGCGAAATCGTAGATGTTTATGCGGATGAAGTAGTGAGAGTATCGGATCAGGTTTTGGCAAGCTACGCATTCTATAAATGCTTCATTGACGACAGGTCTGCTGTGATTAACTACGCGGATTGGATTGTCACTTTTGTCGAAAAGTATTCAAATAAGATACGAAATACCCTCATCGACATAAATAATACCTTTACCGATCAACATATTAAGGACCTTGTGTTACCCCATCTAAACAAGGTTGCTGAACAGTTTACGTCCGATCACCAAGAGTACGCATTCTATAATCTGTTTTGGTTTTATAAAGGCCTCGATTGTTTAGTTTATATACGAAAATGGATCCAAAGTATTCCGCAAGAAGATTTGCCAGAAACATTTACTTTCAACTACGTGAATGATGACCATGTTTACGCTTCTAGTTATTTTGAGCTCTTAAAAGACTTTTGGCATCACCCCAATGAATTGTTTAAGTCTTCATTGGAACTGACTTTAGCGCTGGCCTATAAACAACCTAGTCGAATACCTGAAATATTAAAGTTTCTACACGATCATTTTAGCTTTAAGGTTCAAGACCTACATCGAGGCTATAGGCGACAACAGCTGCTATTCGATGTTCTATTGGACGATAAATGGACTGGCTCCCAAAGGGTAATTGCAAATGGTATCTTTCTTAATTTATCGGAAGTATTTTTTGGCTGGCACTTTACAGAATATGGGCCAACCAAAGGACATGAGTTTACATATTACAATTTCGATTTGTATAAATCGGAAGCACTAATGTATCTAAGAGCACGTATGCTCAATCAGCTCTACCATCTCTTTGATGCCGAAAATGAACAATTTCCTAAGTTATTAGCAAAAATAGTTTCTCCAAGAGGAGATATAGATAAAAGTATTTATGTCGATGAATTACCTATGTATGAAAAGATTATATCAGATAAATTGGACAGCGCTCAATATTCGCACTGTAAATTTGTGATCGCTCTTTCTGAACATCTTTCAAAAATTGGTACGGAATTTCCTGAGAGCTGGAACAATTTTATCAATTCCGACATAATAAAGCTATCCAACTTATTAAGATTGGATAGAATGGACAGAAGTAAATCTCTAACAGAAAGCCGAAAAGAAAAGCAAAAGGAAATAGAAGATTTTGTAAATATAAATGACTGGCCTAGTTTAGAAAAGCATCTAATATATATCAATGTACTTTATAATCAAGAAAAGGCCAGTACTAGATGGTACATTGAGCCATCCGTAACGGCGATCTATTTAGCAATAGCCCGCAAAGATAGATCATATTTTGAAAGTGCATTAAGACTGCACTTTAATGAAAAAGTAAATTTTCCGTTAGGTTCCGCAGTTTTTCATATCCCCCTAAAGGAAGGCATTATTAAAGGTGAAGACTTGTTGCATATCATAGATTGCTATGAGTTTAAAGAAAAATTTTTCTGGAAATCAGTATTGGCAACATCACTGCCCGAAGGACAAATAAACGAACATTTTATCAAACTTCTTTTAGAACTCTTTCAGAATAATGATAATTCTGTCAATGTCCATCACATGTCTGACTATTTAAAATACTGGACAGCATTTGAGGCATATAAGACAGGCAACAGAGAACTAGAGCAGCACAATATCATTACCTATCTCACTAGTGTTATACTGTCTAAAAACGGTCGCACGAAGGGAGATTTTGGTTATGATTTTTGTTCAGAATGTGTATCCTATTTTAGCAGCCATACCGATTTGTTAAAAAGCGCTTATTGGGCACAATATGAAATCGATCCTGATTTTGATTATGAAGAAAAGGAATTAAAAGCCATTCTTAATCTGGATAGATATTTTATTCACCATAGCTTCAAGTCCGATATTGTGGGCTTAGGATACTTAGCAAAAATAGATCTTAGCGATGTCAACACCAGCTTATTATGGGAATACCCGGAATATGAAGAATTGATCGAAAGCCTTTTATTGGAGATTTTAGAAAAAGAACGCTTCAGCTTTAGTTATGAAGATGCTTTTTTCAATTTATTTAAATCGAGAATTTCTGATGAAAACTACGAGGAAAAAGTAAAATCATTTATTTTAAAATTGACACATAAACACTTCGATAACGATAAAATGATACTTATACTGATCGAAGTCGTTTATAACGACTATAGAGATTGGCTAATATTTTATTACAGGGAATTGCTTTTATTGCGTAAGGATATTGAAATAACAAAAAAAATTATTTTTGGTCGCGGAGCAAATACTGTTGGAAGTTGGGTTCCCGTCTATCAGAAAAAAATAGATTTCTATTTGGAGATTATAAACATGATTAAAGCCCTGCCTGACCTGTTGGACTACGCGGAACATATCGCCTACTTTGAGCAAAAAATAAAATGGAAAAAACAAGATATAAAAAGTGAAGAGAAAAGGGACTTTATGGATCAATCCTGAGAGGGGTAACTGGAAAGGAATAATATATCGCTCATTGCCATTTGTATAGTGAATAGGCTATTCCATATAACAGACTTTCCTTTGCTTAGTAAAAGAACAAATGACAAAAACATATCGTCTTGTCCTGAAATAGCTTTACACTAAATTGTAAAGCTATTTCAGGACAAGACATGGAAGAAGCGGTTGAAGCGATTAAAAAAATAAATCAGTAAATGCATTTCCCGTTTAACCAACCCAATACACATCGACCAATCTTTTTCCTACACCACCATTTTTTAGTTTAATCGGCTTTTTGGCACTCTTAATAACTCCCTTTTTTACAGAATATCTTAAAGCTTTGGACAGCTGATCATTAGTGAACGTTTTCCTATACTCGGAGCAAACAAAAAGTTCAATTTCATTCAAATACCGAGGTTCCTTTAGAAAAGACGACTTTACAAGAATTCTTGAAATAAATGAATTAATGCTCCTGTCAGTCAGTGTACTTGAGAAGTATCCGGGGTTATTCCGTTTATCCTTATTAAATTCATGAACACTTTCTGTTTTAGCAATACCCTGTGAGACAGGAACGTTAAGATTAAGTATTTTTGATCCGTTTACATTCAGTTTCTTACCGATATCCTCTGCTAAAGCATGGCTAAATGGTCGGGTAAGATTTAGAATACCGTATATATGTGATGAATCTCTTCCAATAAATTCAGCGAATCCAGATACTGTCATTCCTAAAATATTCATAATTTCACGCAATCTCTTCGCCAAACGCTCATTATAAGTTTTGTCTTGGTTTGTCATAAGACAAATTCCGTTAAAAACTTACGCTAAAAATTATCATTAATTTACTTTTATTGTAAAATATTTATACCTATATTTGTTATAATATTTTACTGACTTATAATTTATTAAGTCTGCTAGTGTAATTTAAGAGTCTCGTTTCCCAAGTCTCACATTTTAATCGAACACGAGAGCGATAGATTGCACCCATATGCCTTTATTTGCTATATTAGCAACGGTAAAGGCGTGGGTACTATCGTCTGCTGAGTTCGAAGGAGTGAGACCCGGGGAATAATGCAAGGTAGTAACCCACGTTTTTACCTTATTTGAGACTCACCAAATAACCTTAAAAGGTGAGTTATGATTATTAAAAACAAACATTCGATTAATCCCAATCCACCTTAGTTCTATTAAGACTAGAGGTCTGTATGACCATCCGAAAAAAGTGTCATTGTAAATATATCATCTGCTTTGTGTAACCAATTAGAGACTACTATATCGGAACATTTCTACGAGTTATTCTAATGACCTGATCCAGCACCAACGCGAGGAAAGGGTAGGATTATGACCATTTTTAAAACCTTAAAATGAACAATTTTATAAGGACTGGGGAAGGTATTGCCTGTTCAAAACAGGCAGCCCAGTATGTAAATTTAATAAATGCACAACCTACGTGTATTGAAAGTAAAACATATAGCTTAAGAGAACTACTAGCCATAAGGACTCTTTTAGTAATTGCTACAGTATTTCATATGTTTAGTTTATCGGCTCAGATGCCCCGCAAGGACAGCGGGGCGGAAGGGCTGAAAATAATCAAAGCTCTGAAAATTGGAGATACAGTTCCGGATGAATTTTGGACTGCATCCTTAAACGCTATGTACAACAGATCCAATAAGAATACAGTAACTCTTAATGAACTCAAAAATAGAAAACTGATCATTCTGGACTTCTGGGCTACATGGTGTGGTGCCTGTATTGGATCAATACAAAAGTATGTTAAAACAGATGCGTATGCTGATGTAGATATAGCATTCCTTGGTGTCACTTATCAGGACAAGGAAGAAGTCACCAAGTTCAACGAAAGATTTAAGCTTAACTTTCCAACAATAATTGGCGATACGGTGCTCAGCGCTTATTTCCCATATAGGATAATTCCGCATGTCGTAGTCATCCAACAGGGGAAAGTTTTGACTATTGCCCATTCTGAAATATTGTTACCAGAAAATGTTCAAAAATTGAAAGGGGGTAAATATGAAGAATATCTTGCAAAGAGCGATATCCTTGATTTTGATAAAACCAAAGTCATCCTGGACCAAAAAAACAGTAGAATTAAGGATGCTATAAAATCCCGGACCGTTATAATGGGGCCTATAAGCGGACTTTCAGCGTTTGGATCTTATAAAAAGATTGATAGCACACAAAGGCTCTACCTAACAAATCATAGTCTGTTGTTTGCCATGTACAAACTCCTTGATGTTTATTGGCATAACCGGATATTTTTAAAGATAAGTAATGAAGATCAGTTCGACTACTTCGGCTTCGAAGATCAACAAAAATTTCCTTACACTGTATGGTTAACCAAATATGGCGCTGGCTTAGAATCTATTGCTCCATTGAACATCCCAAAAAAGGAATTAAAGTGGAATGCATTGATCGCACTGCTCAATACAAATGGATATGACTTTGCAGTCGTTGAGAAAGAAGTTGAAACCAAACTGATATATCCAACAGGAAATAAAAAGTTATATAGGCGAGCAGGCAATGTGACGATTGAGGAACTGCTGAAGTCACTGAATTACCAACAAAAGGATTTGCGGAGGGTGCCAATCTATTTGTCAAGTGATTTAATCAATAATCAGGGCCGGATTTCTATAGATCTCCATAGGATAAGGGACGAGGAATATTTAGAGAACATATTGTCTAAATATGGGCTAAAAATCAAAAATCAGCGCTCTAGACAATCAATTATAGAGGTAACAGAAAGGAGAAGCTTATGAAAACGACTTACTTAATATTCTTGCTTTTCATTTTTATCAAGACGGTGAACGGCCAGGCTCAGGTAATAAAGATAAAGATCACCGACGTGGATAGCTTTAATCCGCTGGAAGAGGTAAATGTCAAAGGAAGAGATTTCGTTGCAAAAACTGACCATGAAGGATCTTTTCTTTTGAACAAGTTTAATATGGACAGCTTGACCTTTACGCATATCAGATATAAAACTGTTACGATTGCTTTGAGTCAGCTGCTTAAAGACAGGTCCGTCACGTTGGCCAGCAAAGATAATATGCTCGAAACAGTTACAATTAATACAGGATATCAGAAAATTAATCAGCGTATATCCTCAGGCGCAGTCGATAAAATAGATCTCCAACGGAGTAGGGATGTGTACGGCAGCAATATATTTCAGAAGTTAGAGGGTAATTCACCGATCCTATTCGATAAGACCGGCGACAGCAAACGGGCGATGACTATTCGTGGATTGAGCAGTATCAATAATACGAATCTTCCCCTCATCGTGCTCGATAATTTCCCTTACGAAGGTGATCCGAACTGGATCAATCCCGAAGACATCGAAGACATCACAATATTAAAAGATGCTGCTGCGTCGGCTATTTGGGGCACCCGTGCAGGCAATGGGGTTATTGTAATCACGACAAAAAAAGGGAAATACAATTTACCGAATCGGGTAACGTTATCAAGCGGCGTCCAGGTTCAGAATAAACCGGACCTTTATTCATTAAATCTAATTTCTTCTGCAGGTGTTGTAGAACTTGAAAGCTTACTGTTTGAAAAAGGCCGTTATAATAATCAAAATTCCTTCAATATGCCTTATTTTTCGCCTGTAATAGAGCATTTAATAGCTATTAGAGATGGAATAGGAGATAAAAAGAGTCACGAACGGGAAATAGAGAACTATCAGAAACTCGATGTCAGGGACGATTACAGTAAGTATATGTACAGGACGGCTGTCAACCAATATCAGAACTTAAGTATTGAAGGTGGTGGCAGGAACTTGCGTTACCAATTTTCTGCTCGAATGGACAACAATACAGGGACACTGGACGAAAAGCTGAAAAAGAGTTTATTAAGGACTTTTATTGAGGTTGAACTGCATCCAAAGATCAGGCTTTCAACCGACCTTCAATATGTAGACAATAAATTTGAAGAAGGAAGAACTGCCTATAGTCCATCAAACGGTATACCATACCTCATGCTTGCAGACCAAGATGGAAATCCAATTAAACATGCTAAAAATAGGGTAGGGTATCTTGACACTCTAGGGCAGGGGCTGTTAAATGATTGGTTCGAATATCCGCTGATAGAATTCAAAAAAAAGCATTCTACCCAAGCATCAAATATGGGGCTGGCAAATGTTACAGCTGATATCAAACTGTATAAGGGGCTGACTCTGCAAGGAAACTATAGTTTCCAGTTTGTATCTAACCGGGATAAGCAACGTTATGATGAGGATAGTTACATGGTGAGAAATCTGATCAATTCCTATGCTGCGGTAGACTATGCCAAACGAACCGTAACATCGGCAATTCCTACTGGTGGTATTTTGGATCAGTCTGATCAGATACAAACGACGCATAATGTGAGATTTGGTGTCAACTATGAAAAGAAGTGGCGGGATTTCTTTCTTACAACTTTACTGGGAACGGAGTGGAGACAGTCAAATGCCGAAAGTTCTCAATATAGGTTCTATGGATTTGATCCCGATACGTATACTGTTTCAAAAATAGATTACCGTAACCCATACACTCACTTTATTGATAAATCGACCATTTACGTTCCTTACTTAGATGATAAGCGCCTTAAAATAAACCGTTCAAGATCTCAATATGCAAATGCATCGGTTTCTTATAACGGTAAGTATGTCCTGACAGGGAGTGTTAGACGGGATGCTTCAAACCTATTTGGCGTAAAAACGAACGAAAGATGGCAACCGCTCTGGTCTATTGGCTACAAATGGAATCTTTCAGAAGAGCGTTTCTTTAAGATAGCATGGATAGATGCGCTGAGCTTACGCGGATCATATGGTATCAGTGGAAATGTGGATCAATCGCGCTCAGCCATTACTACTATTCGCTATACAAACCCTGACCGCTATACCAATTTACCACAGGCTATCATTTCCCAGTACAGTAACCCTGATCTTAGGTGGGAGAAAAATACAATATGGAATACTGGAATTGATTTTTCATTTATTTCGGGTAAGATCAATGGTTCTCTTGACTATTACAAAAAATGGGGAACTGACCTTTTTGGCAGATATCCTGTGGATTATACGGCAATACCAAACAAGGGTGTACTTCGGAATATTGCCGCAATGAAAGGCAATGGTGTTGACCTAAAACTTAATGGAAATATACCATTTGGAAAACGTATTTTCTTTAGGCCTCAAATTATGATCAATTTCAATAACAGCAAAATCACAGATTACTATTATGAGGGCAATTATGCTTATGAGTTTTTAAGTTATGGTACTTCAGTGACGGGACAGGTAGGCTATCCAGTATATTCTATTCTCACATATAAGTGGAATGGGCTGGACGCCAACGGAAATCCGATTGGGGAATTGAATGGTGAGCGTTCGATTGATTATCCAAAAATCAAACTGCAGGATAAATCTGTACTCGAATACAAAGGTACTGTGGTTCCGCGCTATTCGGGTTATTTTAACCCCGGTATATCTGTAGGAAACTTTGATGTCTCCGCCAGTTTTCTATATAAATTAGGACATGTATTTAGGCGTACTCCAGTAGGATACAATGAATTGGTTGCCATGGGGGGATTAGGCGATGGTAGCGGAGATTTTGACCGGAGATGGAAAGTGAGCGGTGACGAATCCAAAACAGATATACCTTCTTTTATTTACCCTGTTGATACTGAGCGCAGCTCTTTCTATCAAAGTTCTTCTGTTTTGGTTGAAAATGCAAGCCATGTACGTTTACAGAATCTTTCTGTTGGGCATACATTCAGGATCAATAAAATTGTTGCTGGAAGGGTATTCTGCAATGCCACTAATCTTGGAATTATTTGGAGAAAGAACAATAAAGGAATCGATCCCGATTACCTTTCGCAATTCAGGCCTAAGAAGCAGATTTCTTTAGGCATTAATTTGACTTATAATTAGAAAAAATGAAAACGTTCAACTATTTTTTATATCTATTGATCATTCTTCAGATTTCATGTAAAAATTTCTTGGATGAAAAGCCTGATGCCAGTCTAAAAGAAGCCAATAGCCTTGAAGACCTTGATGCGCTATTGAACAATACTAAGGTTATGAATTATTATAGCATGGGACTTGGTGAGGCTTCTGCTGATAATTATTACCTCGACAAATCCAGCTGGGAAGCATTTGATCAGCACGAAAGACAGTTATATACATGGGGAGAAGAAATCTTCTACCAGTTTTACCTCAATCCTTGGCTGGATTATTATAAGAGCATATATTACAGCAATCATGTACTGGCCAAATTGGATAAGATTGCTCCAGAGAGGAAAATGGAAGGGCGTGCAAAGGAGCTTAGGGGAAGGGCATTATTCTTCAGGGCATTTGGTCACTATAAGCTGCTTTCCCTCTTTTCTAAAGCGTATGATGTGAATGCTTCCAAAACTGATCTTGGCATCCCATTAAGACTGAGTGATGACTTTAACATACCGTCCGAAAGGGGAACAGTTGAAGCATGTTATCAACAGATATTACAGGATCTACATGAAGCGGAAAGTTTATTGCCGCTAAAATCAGATAATATTCACTTACCTTCAAGGATATCAGCTTATGTGTTGCTTTCGTGGATTTATCAAGCGCGTGCGGAATTTGATAAATCAGTTCTATATGCCCAAAAAGCACTTGAAATCGATAGCAAACTTAAAGATTATAAAGACTATTCACAGGAAGCCAGATACCCATTTTTTGGTTTTGATGATGAAATCGTTTATATGGTGGCCGGAGGTGGAATCTATAACATGCTTGGAAAGTCCTATTGTAAAATTGATACACTAGTATATTCTTCATATGACACTCATGATCTTAGAAAGAAGCTGTTTTTTGAAAGAAATAAAGATGGATCTTATAATTTCAAAGGGTCTTATGTTGGCTCCCGAGGGCTTTTTATGGGACTTACTGTAGCCGATGCCTACCTCAATGTGTCGGAAGGATTAATACGGCTGAATAAAACAGAGGAAGGACTACGATTTCTTGAAATTTTCCAACGTCATCGTTATGATGAGACTTATAGTCCGCAGCTTGCGTCAATGTCGAAAGAGACTGCCTTAAAACTAGTTTTGGATGAGAGACGGAAGGAATTCATTATGCGGGATTCCCGATGGGGGGATATCAAACGGTTAAATAAGATTGATGATGAGGTGATTATTCCCGCTCGCAAGTTAGGTGGCAACGAGTTCTCGCTTAAGAGAAATGATAACAGATATGCATTACCATTACCTGCTGAGATCATTGAACTGACAGGCATGCCCCAAAATCCAAGATAAAATTAAATGAGGGGGGCAGCCGAGCTGCCTCCCTCAAAACTATCCCATTAATTTGAAAATGCCGGTCTTTCGGCAGCTTCGTAATCATCAGGGTTATCGGTCACATTACCCAATGACATGGCAGGTTTTGTAGGATCGGATGGGTGTGGAGTATCTTGAATTTCACAGATATATATTCCATCACCGCATTCCACCTGTCCATTTCCAGGTTTGGTTAATGCATAGTTATTGCGGTTATTAACATCCGCAGGAGTTGTACTATTTAGTTGATAATAGTACGTTTGAGTTGCAGGTGGTTTCTCAATAAAACTATCCTTCTTTTCCATTGCATTCACCGCGAATGCAATGCCTAGTACTAACGACAATGCCGATCCAACGGTAATTAAACTTCTTTTAATGATCTTTTTTGAAATCATGGTTGTGGTCTTTTTTATACGATCAAAAAAAGGTTGCCTCAAAAAACTTTGGTTTATTTTACAGTTATGGGTTGTCTTTTAGCAGACCTCGCTGGTTGGCTTCGTATCCCGATACTCGGCTAACCATTTCCCAGATAGCCCAAGTAGACTATCCGGGACTGCCGTGAACAGCGCCCCTTTACGATTGTGCCACCTTCGGTTGGCAACTCTCTTCTGGGCTAAGCCAATCCGAACAGGTAAGGCGTCTAGCTTAAGCAGGTCTTTGACCAGCTTGCAGACCAAAGCGCTCTGCAGGAACAGCACATGCACCCACATCCTGAGGGACGAGTACAGCTTTCCGATCCAGCGGAAAAGGACTGTCATTACATTCAATATTGGGTACATCCTGTTCATACGACGTTGTTTTTACCTGATCCATTTGTCTGTTCTCAGCGGCGCATCCTTGGCGCGGCCTGCCCAATGGGCTTGATTGCACTTTATCGCTGTACCCGCGTTCCTACGTCCCGACATCTGTATGGCTCCATCACGTATCGGCAGATTTCAGTAGCTGGTCTCACAGCCTTTGGCTACTTAGTCAGGGACTCTACCATCGGAAAAAATGGTTTCAGCGCCCGATACGCTTTCGTTTCTTTGTTTAAGCTCTTTACCCAAAGTTACGGCAGCAAGCTGCGCAGCATTTGTAGTGAATTGAAGGCCTTCACACTATTTTCAGTTTCAATACAGCAAAATCTCACAAAGAAGCACTAGCTATTCTTTTTCCGATAGACTGATGGCTGCATGCCCATCGAACGCTTAAAGCTGTTGGTAAAATGGGCCAGATCGGAAAAGCCCGTCTGATAGGCAATGTCGGAGATCTTGGCATTGGTTTCGGTCAGCAAAAGACAGGCCTTTTGGATCCGAAACTCCAACACATAGCGCCGCAGGGTGCAGCCTAGGCTATTTTTGGCGACCTGCTCAGTGGTATGCCGCGTCCAGCCTAAGCTCTTTTTGATCTGCCGGATACTGCAGCGGCTTTCGTCCATGTAGTGCTCTTCGAGGTAGCTGTCTAAGGCCAACCGCAGTACTTCGGGACTGCGCCCGACCGCTGCCTCGGCTGCAACAACTGCATTGTGATAGTGCTGAAGGAGCTTTCCCAGCAGCTGCACCACACGTGCACTGTCTTGCAGTCCTTTGATCGCTGTAAAACGGATCTCGTCCAGCAGGTCCAGCATGATTTTGTTGAGGGGCATAGGGCCCAAACGGCAGCAAGTTGTTGCCCCCTTCAACCAGGCTTCTTCCAATGGCCCGAAAGCTGGGTAATTGTTGCCGAAATCGGCAAACCATTCCGCTTCAAAAGATAGGAGTGCAAAGCTCTGTAGGCCATGCCCGAGATGCAGGGCGTAGTCACCAGCAGGATAATAACAGAGTGCAAGATAGGGCCGGTCCGGGTAGCGGAGCAGCTCACCCTGATCGTCATAAAAATAACTGCGGCCCCGCAATTGGATAAATAAAAAGTAACTGGGGAACGCCACGCCATAGGGGATTCGTAGGTCTGCATAGAGCTCGGCTTCGATGAGCTGCAAATGGGCGCCGATCAGCTTGCGCGACTGCCGGCTTAAACGGCCGCTGGTCCAGCCAAGGGTTTCCCAAGCTGTACCCCGCAGCGGAAAGGCCACATAGTCGGGTGGACTGCTGGCGATCTCCGCCCTGCAGTTCAAAAGTTCCATGAGCTGTTCAATGACTATGCTATTTTCCATAATTACTTTGTGTGCCAGGCTAAGCGCAAGAGCCTTTTATAATAAGCAAAGGAGGGCATAAGCGCCCTCCTTTAGGTACAGATACTATGAAACGATCAATCTTCTGCTACAGCATTTACTTTCGATTGACCCTGGGTATAGCCGCCGATGCTTCCTTTCTTATCCCTAAGTTCGTGTAGAAAAACTTCTTTGCGATTGTGATTTTCCCAGAATTGAACCGGAAAATTCATAGAAAAAAGACGGAAAAATCAACTTATAGACTGCTGAAATAGCTGCTGTCCATATCCAGGTAACGTGCCAGGTCCTTATTGGAAATACTATTGATGCACTTGCCCAGCCGCCGATACAACTCGGCTTTCTTTTCGGAGGCTTTCAGTAACAGCAGTTCCTGCCGGCTGCAGCGCAGGGCACACCAGCGATGAACGAGCTGCTGGTAGCCTGCAACGAGTGCCCGATGTTGAAGCAGGTCGGTGATCACCCTGACAGGAAAAAGTAATACTGTACTTTCTTCTAAACTGATGTAATGGAAAGTCTCCGTTTCGTTGGCAAAAAGCTCAATATCGCCAGGTTTGAGAAAGAGTAGGATATCACCACTGTCGCTGTTTTCTTTTTTTAGAAGCCCGGAGGATACAAAGAGGTAATCGTTGCGAAAATTAGGCAATGGACTGTTCTTTTTGAGCAGCCGTACCTGCAGCCGGCCCGCGAACATTTCGATATGCTCTGGGCTCAAGGGCATATACGCCGCTAATATTTCTATAAAGTTGTCTATTTCTTTGTTTCTCATTAATATTTAATAAATTCGTTCAATGTTATGTTGTTTGGGTTTAATAATGGTTGTTATTAGATCTTTATCAAAACTATAAAAACATTTTTTTATTATCCTGTACTTTTGGCTGTGTGTCCAGATTTCGGACATATATGCAAAAATTCGGACAGGGAAATAGGGTAATGTATGCACCAATTGTTGAGGATAAAATATGTATCATTTGTTTAAGGGGCTGCGGCCTGTCCAATGGCTGCTGCATATGGCTGTTGTGCTGCTGGCCGTTTATTGGGCCATTACGCTGATCGAAGGGGGACAGTTCTGGGGATCTGTCGGGCTGAGGAAGCAGCCTCTGCCCGGATTATTATTGGCAATCGGTTATGGTCTGCTGGCTCTAGGGACGCATTGGCTGATAAGCTATCGGCGGCCCCGGCTTTCGCAGCTGCGCGCCAACCATCAGGCCCTGTTAATCTATCTCTGGCGCTCTTACCTGCTTCCGTTTATACCCATTCTGGTAGTTCCCATGGCTTATGAAATGTTGCGGCAGGGACCATTATACCTGGGAAAAAACCTTCCATGGATGCTGTTTATGAGCCTGATCTTGCTCATATTATTCTCGCTGGTAAACCAGTTTGCGCTGGCCCGTTACTTTCTGGCCGTCAATGCGCGAGCGGTAGCAATAGCCAGGTGTCGACTACCGAAAGCGGAGCGTAATACGAAGGAGGCTAGCAGCACAGACGGACAAGAAACGCCTACCTCAGGTGGAATTGTGCCTGCAGGGGGCGCTTCCGGACTGGCAGGCTATATGGCTTTCAGCCTACAGGAGCGCAAGGTAATTTCCTACGACGAGCAGGGGCAAACCATAAGGCTGCGGTTTCGGACACTGAAGAAAGTTAAGGACGCGCTGGAGGGCGATGCCCGGTTTTTTGTAAGGGGCAGCTGGATACTACGTTATGATGCCCTGGAACGGCAGGAACTGATACCAGAAACGCGTGCAAAAAAGATCTATCTGAAACATACCAGCAACTACTTTGTACTGAATAAAAACGATGTGGGCGATTTCGCATCCTGGATTGAATTGACCAAACAGCTCAGGAATGCGGGAGATGGAATCTGCTAGCTCGTCAAAACATCCCCCGATCAGGATTTCGGGATGATCGGGGGAATTGATTTTGGATAGCGTAGGATTGGATTAATGCGACGAATTCCTGTATGAAATCCGTATAAAAAGAGGAGTGAAGTTCACCTTCACGACATCATCTTGCCATTTTTCAAGCCCGTGAATCGTAAGGTCCTTAAAATCGGGATCTTCTTCCTTTTCGTCTTTTTGAAACTGCAGCGGATACCCTTGTATCAGATAATTGCTAATAGCGCTGCTAAGTTGTTTGCGAAACTCAGCAGGAAGATTGTTAAGCTGCTGGGCCTGATGGGACTTCAGGTTAAAATGGTCTTCCATCCAGACTGCAAAATCGTCTCTCATCAACTGCAGCTCAGTGGCACGCTCCGCAAAGGGTAGCGCAAGAAGTGCGGCTACCTTTTGGGCCACACCTGCATTGTCAAAATTTTCTTTCATATATTTTAAATTTTGACAAATGTTTGTTTTACGGGTTATAAAAACTAGTGTTTCAAAATAACCTACCACATTTAGTAGGTTAATCTTTTTGAAGCATCATAAATATTTCCAATTATTTAAAAATTTTGATTAATTTGGATGTTCAAACATGTAGATATAACCTAGGTATTGTCGCTTGACGGACTGATATGAAGCATTTTTTTAGGCTATGCCTGGGGAGCTTATGCTTTTCCATGCTATTTAATTTGATTGGAAATAAAGGAATTAAATTGGAGCGGTTCGGGACGGATTCGTATCGCGTTTGGACAGTAACTTTTGCTTTAGCCATTATTATTGCAGGGCTGTTGATCCGCATCTGCCTAAAAATAGCCTGGATCGAATGGCAAAAAAAATATCCTGAATTGGAACTGCTGAAAGAGGGACGCTTACAGATCAAGGGTATACCCAAATCGCAGCGAGTATGGGCTGTCTTTTTGACAACAATCGCGCTGCTGCTTGTCTACCTTTGTTTTATCTATATGATTGCTCATGTACGCCGAAATAACGACAGCGTTAGCTTATTTAGGAGTTATTTATTGCATTACATGCCATTTGTGAGTATATGCTGCTACTGCTATGTTGACTATGTTTTTAAAGTCGGTCATTTATGGTGGTGCACGCCTCAAAACGCGGCTTCACTATTCGGTAAGCAACTGCCCGAAAAAATAGTGCACGTTGTTCATCCAACTATTTTAGATGAAAAGATCGTCATCGGATCGCTCTACGACGTGCTCTATAACCACGCTAAATTTGAACCTGACTTTACAAGAAAGATGGACGTGCGCATGTTTGATGTGCCGTTTTACTTTTCGAGCAAAGGCGAAAAAGAAGTCATTTTAATGGACGGTACGAGACGGAAAGCGGACCGGTTTATGGAAAAACTGGAGGAAATCGGACTGGATAAATGGTATTTCCGTATCAGTAGCAACTGCCGCGTCAACATGATGCTCATTCGCTATCCGATACCCCCAAATACATCCAAACTTGAATTGCGCAAAGAGGTATTTGAGAGCCTACGGAATACAATGACTGAAGTGGATATTGAAAAACTATTGATTGCAACGCAATGGGTACGAAAAAATAGAAATCTAACAAAATTTTTGGATAACGTTAATAACCTGGCGCATAAGGGATGGGATCACCTTATTCCGCTCAATTGAATCATCCCATTTTATAAACTTAGATAGACCGAGCGCAGTAGGCAACAGGTCTGCTGCTGATCTGGATTTCGGCGGTTAGTCGAGCTAACCATGCCCATTTATGTTTTTTGTTAAAGGATCTCCTGATCAAAAGGGGATTGTCCCTCGTTTTGTGTCCAATGCGACAGGTATTCATCTAAAAATCCACTATTCTTTTCAGCTAAAACCAAGCATCGAATATACGCCGCTAGCGGCTAAGCTGGACCGTATCCTGGACCTGCTGCAGGAACAGCAGTATACGGAACTCCACAGGCTGACGGGTACAATGACCATCCACGAAGTCGCTTATTTTTTAAGTAAAAGTGTGCGCACCATCGAGCGCCGTATCGCCAAAGGCCTGCTCAAGGCTACCTATAAAGAGGGCAATGCGGATCTCTTTCTCAAAAAAGATGTGGTGCAGCTGTATGTGGCTGAATATAAAAAATGGCCGCGGAAAATGCCTTAAATCCCTATGCTGTTCGTACCTGCTTCGTATTGCCTTCGGAGATGAACGAGAGAGCAGCCACTGTTGACCTGTTGCTGAACAGTAATTCCCTGTTTGGAGACTGGTGAAGGTCTGTTCAGCATCTGTACAAGATCTATTGACGATCCGAAGCTGGTCCGAAGCTGGTCCGAAGCAAATGGCTAAGACGGCTGCTCGAGTGTGTAGTTTTTGAAATGCCAGACCACTCCGTCTCTGGAATATGTCCGATTGCCTCCGACAGCCCGCCGACAAAAGCTGGGATACCACCGACGAGTCTCCGCCAACCTGTTTTGCGCTATTGACAAGGGGCTGTTTGATGTGGTATGTTTGTCGAAGTAAAGCAGTACATACCGGTATAAATGAAAGCTTTATGGGGTTTAACTTTTTAAATAAAACAACATGGCAACAATCAACAATGGTGTAATCGGAAGAGCAAGTGGTAAAGTCGGCGCGGTTATCGCCTCGTCCTGGAAATCTATCAACTACCTCAAGGGCTTACCCAAAAAGCGGACGAAAGGGATGTCCGAAGAACAGCTGATCCAACAGGAGCGTTTCCTGAAGATCTCCAAATTCCTGATGCCGATCACGCCAATCCTACAGGTCGGATTTGGGCTCTCCAAGACAGAAAAGATGACGCCGACCAATGTGGCACTGCAGCTCAATATCGCCCAGGCGGTAACCGGTACTTATCCAAACTTTAGCTTGGATTACAGCAAGATCGAAATCAGTACGGGCTCTTACCTCAACGGCGGTGGCATGGAGGCTACTGTGAGTGGCGGAATTCTTTCGCTCTACTGGGATACCATCCTCAACAGCCTTTACAAGACCAAAGCCGATGATCAGGTCATTATCCTGGTCTATTCACCCGAAAAGGATGAATTTATGACAGCACCAACTCCGCCAACCCGTGCCGCCGGTACGATAGACATCGTGATTCCGGCACACCTGCTCGGAGGTAAGGGGCATGTCTGGATTTTCTTTACAGACCGCAAGGCCGAAAAAGTATCCAAAAGTACCTATCTGGGAGAATTTGACCTGGCTTAGCCGCTGAGGGAGTAATTGAACGGGGGGAGCATGAGGCTCCTCCCGATTTTTAAACACAAAACGATAAGATTATGCTGGTGATTTCTGAGTTTAAAAAGCAGGTTAAAGATCCGACACGTAGGCAGGCGGCACAGGAGCGCTTTCGGCTGGCACGCCGGTTTTTAAATCCACTCTATCCGCTCATCCTCAAGGGTTATGTCCATAGCAAGTGCACGGTGCAGGCGGCTTTTGGCCGTGCCATGTCACATACGCTGACCAATGTGATACAGGGTGAATATCCGGATTTTGAGATCGTGCCCGCCCTGGCAAAAATCAGCAATGGCATGCTGTCTCCGCTCGCGGTGAATACCTGTGTACGCTCATCCAATACGATTCAGCTGAGCTGGGATGCAACCGAATCCAACATCAAAGATTATAGCCAATGGGACGATCAGGTCATATGCTGTGCTTATGATATTATTGGCGAGCAGGCAGCCATCAATGAACAACAGGTGCTGCGGAAGGATCTTCATATGACGATCGAGCTGCCATCCATCTTGCATGATAGGCCGGTGCACCTGTACCTGTTCCTACATGATCGTGATGAAAACCTGTACTCCAGAAGTCAATACCTCGGTCTTTTCTAATTTAAATCTTGCGTATGAAATCAACGATAAAAGTACTTCGTACAAAACAGGGCAAGCATAGCACGATTTCCGAGATCTACGTAAATAATCAGTTTGTCTGCTACGGGCTGGAGAATATTCCGCGTCCCGTGAAGATAAGGGGAGAAACCGCCATACCAGCAGGGCATTACCCGCTGGGCTTTAACCGCGACGGGGCGATGAATGGCCGTTACTACGACGATTACCCAAAGATGCACCGTGGTATGCTTGAAATACGTGATATTCATAATTTTAGCTATGTCTACTTCCACAAAGGGAATAGCTATAAAGAGACTGCTGGCTGTGTGCTGGTGGGCAATCAGTATGTACTGGAAGATGGCGACTACCGCCTGCTAGCCTCGGGCGTCGCGTACAAAAAGTTCTATCAACTTGTGGCCGAACTGATGCTGCAGCGGCTTGTCGAAGTGCATATTGAATAAGCGTCGCCCGATACAGGGCAAGTGAATACCGTTAAATAGAATAAGCATGAAAAAGATCTTCAATAAAATAGGACAGGTGCTACAGCTGCTGTTGGCGGCACCTATTAAGCTGCCGGGTAAGGTGGGCAATGTATTAAAATACCTGGCCTTGGGGCTTGGCATCGTGGAAACGGTATTGGATGAGGCTAAGCCGCAGCCGGAGGTAGACGATAAGGATGGTTCGGTGGAAGAGAACGGTAGGAAGCCCGCTTCTGAATTGGAAAGCGATAAGTTTACTTCGGAGGGCGCTGGAGATAACCTGGCCGCTAAAAACGGAGCCGAAAATACTAGGGAAAGGAGCGCGATGGATGAAAATGAATGATATCCGCGTCTCGGCCATCGGTGGTACCATCTGTTCCATCTGGGCCAGCATCTCGCTGGGCGATGTACTGCAGACCGCCCTGACGGCTGCCTTGGGCACGCTGGTCAGTTTTGCGACAAGTAGGCTACTGGCTAAATTGGGTAAACGGAAAAAATGAGTTGAACAAAAAGGCGCACTGGATCGTGCGCCTTTTTGTAAGGCAACATCTTCATTTGTAAGGCAAATTCCCCAATATTTATCTTTTTTTTATTTCCGAAAACAGCCTATCGACATCTTTCGGCAGCTCAATTCATCGACAATTTACGATACAGAAAGTGTTAGTGGAAGGTATTTATTATTTTATGTTTCAAGAAATATAATGTAAGCTATTTGAATTTTTAAAAAAAATTTCAGCTTTGATTTATTATTTGTAATTTTTTAAACACATTTCGTGTGTAATAATTTAAACTAAATGCGTTTCCCGATTATAAAATTCGACCAAATGGACTACGGTCATGAAGATGAAGACTATTCAGAAAAACCAAGAAAGTGTTTCTATGACCCATATACAGCAAGTTGGAATGATGACGAAGCAGCATAATTGCATAACAAAAATCAAAGGATACAATATTTTTTTTATTTTCTTCCTCTTGATATTATCTAGTTCTAACAGTTTCAGTCAGGTGCTCCCTGAACGCTATCAAAAACTGATAGATAGCGCTAGAATTTATAGGAGTACTAATAAATATAAAGAGGCAGTAACTATGCTTGAGCGCGCATTTGCCGAAAATGGTGATAAAGGGCTTGTTCAAGATAGATATGAAGCGGGAAGATTATGGGCTTTAATAGGAAATTTAGATTCTGTTGAGAATCAATTTAATAAATTAGTTAAAGTCGGATATAGTAGTTACATAGAAATAGAGGCAGATAGTGCATTTAAAAAGTTAGAAAATATTCCAAGATGGGAAAACTTAAAGAGTAAGATAAAGGCAAATTATTACTTCAATGATTCTATCCAGTCTAATAATTATGAGTCTCTTGACAAAAAGCTTATTCACATCTTAGATACTATTTATGAAAACGATCAGCTCCCCAGAATGAAACTTTTAAATGTAAAGGCAGATGATAGTTTGGAAATGAAAAAGCTTTATGGTGAAATGTCTAAAAACGATTCAGAAAATCAGAATCGAATTTCTTTACTGTTAGATAGCTACGGCTGGCTAGGAGCAGAAAAGGTATCTCAGAGGGGAATCAATACAGTATACCTTGTGCTTCAGCACGCGCCTTTAGATATTAAACAAAAGTATATCGATATGGTGGAAAGAGCCGTTTCGAAAGGAGAAATAAGAGCCACCGATTATGCGTTATTCCAGGACCGATATCTTTTACAGCGCAATGATAATCAGAAATATGGTACACAAGTTGGCAAATCGGGTTCTGCATACTATGTGTTGCCAATTCAGGAGCCTGCTAAAGTCGATGAGTTCAGATCCAAGATTGGCTTACCGCCAATGAAAGAATATCTTAAGAGATGGAAGATTATTTGGAGTCTAGAAAGGTATGAAAAAGATCTATTAAAATATCATAATAAATAATTGATATTGTCTCCGTGTTTTAGGGCTTGCAAATGGTATTTTATCATTTAATATTTAAAGACTGGTCTACTAGCCAAACCGGGTAAACGGAAAAGATGAGTAGAACAAAAAGGTGCACAGGATTGTGCGCCTTTTTGTAAGGCAACATCTTCATTTGTAAGGCAAATTCCCCAGTATTTATCTTTTTTTTATTTCCGAAAACAGCCTATCGACATCTTTCTTAGCAAACAGTCCAGTTCCCTGCGCCATCGTCGTGGCCGAGCCACATGCGATTCCCATTTGAAGGACATGCTCCAGATCGCCCTCTTGGGCTAAAACAGACACCATGCCGGCGACCATACTATCACCTGCGCCCACAGTACTACGTACTTTTACCACTGGGGAAGGCAGCTGGATTTTTTCTGTTTTTGAATATAATATAGCGCCTTGAGCACCTAGCGAGACCACGATTAGAGTTGCTTTACCCTCCGAAATTAGCTGCTGGGCGGCCATATCCAGATCGGAATGCCCCAATTCCTCTTTTCCCACAAGAGCAGCAAGCTCGCCGGCATTCGGTTTGATTAAATATACACCTTCATCCAGTGCGAGGCGAAGTGCATCGCCAGAGGTATCAATTAGTATTTTACTGCCCTTCGATTTGTAGTTATTGATCAGTGATCGTATAAACTCGGGCGGCATACCAGCGGGCATACTGCCGCTGATAACGACAAAATCCGGAATATCCGGGAGTTCCTCAATTGAATTCCTAATCCCGTCCAGCTCGTTGGATTCAACTTGTTCGCCTGGAAAACCGAATCGATATTGCTGATTGGTTGCGCTGTCAACCACGATAAAGTTTTCGCGGGTCTCGCCATTCACCCGAATAGGATCTATAGCAATATCTTCCAGTCTCAATAAGCTTTCGAGTAAACTGCCTGTCCTTCCACCGGATGTAAAAAGAGCTGTTGAATCCAAACCAAGTCTTTTCAAGGCTCGAGATACGTTAATTCCTCCGCCACCAGGCTCATATACAGGTGCTTCACAACGTAATTTCTTTTCAGGAACGATATGTTGTACACTGGTACTCTTGTCTACGGATGGGTTCAGGGTTATTGTTAAAATAGATTTTTCCATTTGTCTAAGTTATAAAGCTATTCAGAGATAAATAGTGCATTGTTGAAATGCATCACAGCATAATTTAAATAAAGCTAATAATTATTATTGACAGTGTACAGCGCAAAATACCCTACGTGCTTTCGGTTTCGTCAACATTGCTTACCCCGTTATTTGAATCATTCCTGTTGGTAGACGAGGTCTTCGCTGAGACAGTGGTCTTCCCAAGGCGTTTCTGTAAGTCGACTATGCGCGTTTTCCACTTCTAAAGGTATCGCGTAGCTCGAGGATCTTTTTGAGATTGCGCTGCAAGGCGGTAAAAAATGCTTTTGCGGACTTGTCCGCTTGCTTCATGATCTGCCGCAGGTGACTCACCACACAACTCAATGGCCTTCCTGATAACCGTGTGGTACTAGTTATTATTAACCGGACGCCCAATGGGGATGGCATCAGTGGCAACCTAAATATAACGGAAGTTATCAATACAGCCTTTGCATAGTCGTTGACGGTAGGTCTTCGGGAATCTGTATTTATTACTAAAAATATTAGTTTTATTAAATTCTTTTTTCGAAATTTACAGTCAACAACCAATTATTATATTTATGAACGAGCCCGTTTATATAGATCTAGTTTCAGACTATGCATTTAAGCGCATTTTTGGATCCGAACCCAATAAGGATTTACTGATTTCCCTATTGAATGAGTTATTCCGTGGACGGAAAAGTATTGTCGATTTATTGTACGAAAAGAATGAACATGTAGGGGATAGCGAGGAGATCGGGACCGTGATCTTTGACCTGATCTGTACAGCTGAAAATGGAGAGAAGTTTGTGATTGAAGTACAGCGTACTGCACAGATAAATTTGAAAAAACGCATGCTTTACTACAGCAGTAAGCTTATTGCGGATCAGGCTCCCAAAGGAAAACGGCGAGCGTGGAATTATGCGATAACCGAAGTGTATATCGTTGTACTTATGGATGGATTTACTTTTTCACAGGCGGATGAATCCAGCGCTGTTATTCACGATATTTGCTTGTGTAACAGGAAGACAGGTCGAGTTTTTTATGAAGAGTTGGGGTTTATTTACGTTCAATTGCGTAACTTTACAAAAGTAGAGGCGGAATTAGAAACTGATCTTGATCGTTGGCTTTATGTTTTACGTAATATGTCCAAGCTGAACAAGATACCGGTCTATCTGAAGAAGCCTATATTTGAAAAATTATTTAAAATAGCAGAATACGCAAAGTTGAATAAGGAGGAACGAGCAATGTATGATGTAAGTCTAAAACGTAAATGGGATGCTGAAGCGGTGCGCCAATATCAGGAGCAACAGCTTAATGAGGCTATTCAAAAAGGCATTGAACAAGGCATTGAACAAGGCATTGAACAAGGCATTGAACAAGGTGTTGAACAAGGCATTAAACAAGGCATTAAACAAGGTGTTGAACAAGGACTGGAACGGGGCGCTGAGGCAAAAGGCTATGAGGTAGTGGAAAATTTGATTACCGAACTTAAGCTTACTGATGATGTTATCGTGCGTGTTGCGAAGGTTTCGCTTGATTTTGTACAGAAAGTACGGGCAGATCTAGCCAGAGACAAAAAGTAATTATTCCCAATTATACAAACATAGCAAACAGCTGTTCAGATTTTTGAGCAGCTGTTTTTGCACTAACTAAACCTGTATTTGCTGGAGCTTTTCCGGCAAACAGTTTTGCCTTCACTCCGAAGTGCCTAACTACAATTTAAAGGACTAAGCGGCCTTCTGCACTTCTTTTTGTGAAGGCAAGCCCCTTAAATTGGCTCCGTCACTTGGTTTAATTTTGAAATATTCAATTAAGGATAGTAGGGACAAGGCCGCAATTAACTGCAATGCCAGACTGAAATCCCGCATCTGATAAACAGTATCCTGATAATAACTGCTTGCTAGGTGGAGGGTTACCGCTCCTAAGGCGATCCCCATACCAAGTGCCATTTGTTGTGCCGTATTATAGAGCGTATTTGCATTGCTTATCTGCTCATTTGGTATGTCTGCATAGGCCAAGGTGTTAAGGCTCGTAAATTGAAGCGACCGTGTAAGTCCAGAGAAAAAGAATACAATGGCTACAAGCCAAATCGGTGTTTGTATTGAAAGCAGGGAAAGTCCGGCAGTAAACAATGTTAAAATAATACCATTCCCGATTAATACTTTACGGAAGTCAAATCTTCTGGTGATCCATATGGCTACGGGCTTCATGCTCATACTGCCCAGCATGTTGGCCATATAGAGGAGGCCTGCGTGAAATGGGCTCAGTCCAAAACCCAACTGTAACATAAGCGGCAGGATAAACGGAGCAACATTGATCACCATACGGGTGATCGATCCAGAATAGACCGTAACCCTGAACGTTTTTATTTTGAGGACACTATAATCTATCAATGGATACTTGATCCGCTTGGAGTGCCAGATTGAAACGGCCATTAGCGCAAAGCTAGCAACGATAGTAACAATGGGTTTGGTATAATCTCCTTTGGCTGCACCGATCATTTCAGTACCCAGCATAATGCCGGCAAGGCCGATCCCACTGATAAAAAAACCGATAAGGTCAAGTGGTCGTCGATTTTCAGATTCCATCGCTGGAATAAATTTATTGACTGCCCACAGTGCAAATACACCGACGGGTACATTAATAAAGAAAATCCAGTGCCAGCTAAAATAGGTCGTAAAAAATCCGCCCAATACGGGACCAATTATAGGGCCCAATAATCCGGCCCAGGCAATATAACCGATCGCATCGACCAGATCTTTCTTTGCGGTATGCTTGAGCACAATGAGACGGCCGACCGGTACCATCAGTGCGCCTGCAGTACCCTGGCAGATTCGCGCTATAACAAAGGAAGTTAAGTTGGTACTCAGTCCACATGCGATTGAAGAAAGTATGAACCCCATAATTGCCGTATTGAAAACCTTTTTTGCGCCGTAGCGGTCGGCAATCCAGCCGCTGATTGGAATAAATACAGCTAACATAACCGTATACGAAGTAATACCGGCACTGAGCTGTACCACATTACGCTCAAAATCGTGTGCCATTTTGGGTAAGGCCGTGGATATCGCTGTGGTGTCGAGCATCTCCATAAGCAGTGTGCCACCTACAATGAGCGATATGATGCGTGATTCTTTCTTCATTTTGCTCTTCTTCAATCCCGAACGGGATACATTTGCGACAAAAGTAAACCTATCCAAAAAAAGAAAAGTCATTTAAAGGCAATTAAATATAGACGAATCTGGCTGCTTATGTATTTTCCGGAGAATCGAAAGATGTGGACGAGGATGATGTTGCGGGCTAAGGCTAGGAGAGCGCTAGCGGTTGATCTTTGCAGGAAAAAGTGTGATTGCAACATGATGTTTACAAAAGCTTTCGCTACGTCAATGTTACATTAGTCTACTGCGCCATTGTTTATATTTGTAGTGTACGCAAATCAAAATGCTGTACATTAGATATCATACAACCTATGTTAAGACGAGTCATATTTCAATTTCTCTTACTGATAAGTGCGATGCTGTTGATCGTGAAGCCTTTGATCGGATTTTCACTTTATCATCAGGCAAAGGCACAGAGCGAGAATGAGTTTATCACCGTTATCAAGGCTTTTAGTAAACGGAAACAAGAATACCTGGATTGGGTTGATGTCAAAGATAGTGTCTGTCTGACGCTCTCTCCACTTCGTCACTTTACCGCCAAAGTAAGGGAGTTTTTCATTACCCACTTTTTCAACAGGTTCTTTCCGAATTCCAGCGTGTTTTCGATTGGTAACTTGCTGTCCAAGGCCTTATTTCCGCTCGAGCGGCTATACCTGCGTAATCTCCAACTGACTTTATGATAAAAAAGCGATTTTAATCGTATTGAATGAGTCCAATGGGGCTACAGACATTCATTTATTTTAAAATAAGCTTTTTTATATGTTTCAGAAACTTGTCCTTATGGGGCATGTGCTGCTCTGCTGTAGCTTCTTTAGCTATGGCCAGGAGAACCATGTGCCTATCAAACTCAATCAGCTGTTGTCTTCGGTAACGCAGCATGCGCCCTCCTTACGTACCGACTACGTGCGTACGCAGGTGCAGCAGGCCCGAGCAGCCGAAGTCAAAAACAACCGTCTGCCGAGCCTCCAGCTGTCGTATCAGGCAGATGTCGGTTCCAATAATAATGTACCGGGGCCTTACTTCGGATTTGGCTTGGTACCGACCAATAATGGTGGTATCCGTGCCAATAATAATTATCAGGCTGTGAGCAGTAATCTTGGCATTGCTGCTTTCCAATGGGAGGTCTATAATTTTGGTCAATTCAAGGCCCAGGACCAGCTCGCGCAGGCGGAGGTGGCCGTGGAGAACCGTCGTTTTGAACAGTCTAAGTATGACCTGCAGTCCTTCACCATCTACAGTTATCTGCAATTGTTGAAATTGCATGACCTAATCGAAATCCAATCGCGGAGTATAGCCCGTAATCAGGAAATACGTCAGTCGATATTTGCGCTGGTCAAAAGTGGTATCAGGGCCGGTGTGGATACCAGTATGGCGGATGCTGAAATATCGCGGAGCCAGCTTGGTCTTATCGAACTGGATAACCAACAGCAGCAATTGCAAATTCAACTGGCTACTTTGGCGGGTATGTCGCCAGCGCAGATTATAGCGGACACCACTGCCGAAAAGATTCTTTTCGAGCAGGTAAAGAATGCCCCCATTGAACTGGATGGTGGCCGTCAGCATCCACTCGTAGCCTACTATAATGCATTGTTTGACAAGACCAAGATGGAAGAAAAGCTGGTCGCCAATAGTTACCGACCTAAGCTGTTCCTCTCGGGCGCCGTCTGGGGGAGGGCATCCAGTGTACATAGTGATAACAGTTATGGTTTACTAGCCGATGGCTTTGGCCTGCAAAGGGGTAATTACCTCGTCGGTATGGGGATTAACTACAACCTGTTTGACCTGCGCCGCAAAAAAGTAAAACTCCATACACAGCGTCTTATGGTGGACGAGGCCGGTCAAAAGCTACAGGAACAACAGGCCAACATCGCCATGAATATTGCACAGTCTGCCACGGAAGTGGAAACTGCTGAAAGACGGCTCAAGGAAATTCCGCGTCAGACCAAGGCTGCAAATGCCGCCTACCGTCAGAAGTTTTCCTTATACAAAAACGGGCTGATTGATATTGTGGAGGTCAACGTTGCCCAAAATATGCTCAATCAGGCAGAGCGCGATTATATCACCGCTAAGTATAATTATTATCTGGCATTGTTCCATCAGGTGGTGGCACAAAACAATGTCGATGGCTTTCTTCAACTTTTTAATTAATTACTTATGTCACTTGTCACAGCTGCTTTACGAAGGCCGATTACCACGGTGATCATTACCCTGAGCCTGCTGCTCTTTTCGGTACTCGCTGTACTGAAAATACCGATTGATATCTTTCCGCAGCTCAATTCACCGACAATTTACGTCATTGAATCTTACGGTGGAATGTCTCCGCAACAAATGGAGGGGTTTTTCTCCTCCCGGATGCAGGATCAATTTCTCTATGTCAACGGAATCAAAAATATATCAGCCAAAAATATTCAGGGCCTTACGCTCCTAAAACTTAGTTTCTATGAAAATACCGATATGGCCGAAGCTTCGGCGCAGGTAGCACTGCAGGTAAACCGGGCCATGAAGTTCTTTCCGCCAGGGGCATTGCCACCACAGGTGGTTCGTTTTGATGCTTCCTCTTTACCTGTGGGGCAGCTGGTGCTGTCTTCGAAGACAAAAAGCCTCAAGGAGATCTACGATATGGCGAGTACGCTGGTGCGACCCATGTTTTCTGCGGTACCGGGACTCTCGGCCCCGCCACCCTTTGGAGCCAACTCCCGGACCATTACGGTCAATGTAGACCCCAATAAATTGCGCAGCTATAACCTGACCGCCGACGAGGTGGTGATGGCATTGTCCAAATTCAACGTCATGTCACCATCAGGCAACCTGCACCTCAACAATACGATGTATGTGACCACCATCAATTCACTGATCAAGAATGTTGCAGATTTCTCCAATATTCCTATTCTGACAAAAAATGGGATCCCAATTTATATCAAAGATGTCGCACGCGTATCGGACGCTTCGGATGTGACGGTCAGTTACGCACTGATCAATGGTCGGCGCTCTGTTTATATTCCCGCCGTTAAGACTTCGGATGCATCCACCTGGGCAGTGGTCAGCAACCTTAAGGCTAAGTTGCCGGAAATCCAGAACCTGCTGCCAGAGGATGTGAAGGTATCTTATGAATTTGACCAGTCCGTAGCGGTTATGAATTCGGTGCAGAGTCTTTTGCACGAAGGGGGGCTCGGTGCTCTGCTTACCGGTCTTATGGTACTCTTGTTTCTGCGTGACTGGCGGAGCAGCCTGATCGTGATCGTCACCATACCGGTATCCATTTTGATCGGTGTCTTTCTGCTCACACTGTTTGGCCAGACCATCAATATCATGACCTTGAGCGGTTTGGCACTGGCCATCGGTATCCTGGTCGATCAGGCCACGGTGACCATCGAAAGCATACATCAGCATCAAGAACAGGGTACACACAAACGTAGGGCGATCTATCATGCCTGTCAGGAGATCGCTGTTCCGCTACTCTTGATCCTATTCTGTATTTTGGCTGTATTTGCACCTTCTTTTATGATGACGGGAATTCCCCGGGCAATGTTTCTGCCACTTTCTTTATCCATTGGATTGACGATGATAGCTTCTTATTTCATGGCGCAGACCTTGGTACCCATTTTGTCCAATTGGCTGCTCAAAGAGCATCATATTGGTCATTTCAAGTCAGACTCGCCGGGCTTTTTCGATAAGATCAAAAAGCGTTATCGCTTTAGCTTATACCGCTCCATGCGGCATAAGGGCAAAGTTATCATAGGATATCTGCTGCTCACGGTGGCTCTTGCCACTGGCGCATTTGTGTACATCGGCAAGGATATGATGCCCAAAGTCAACAATGGGCAGTTTCAGTTGCGGATCAAAGAGCCCGATGGAACTAGGCTGGAGCGCACCGAAGAGTCTGTCAAACAGGTTCTGCAAGTAATCGACAGTACGGTCAACCATCAGGTTGCCATCAGTTCGGCCTATGTAGGTCTGGTGCCCAGCAGCTATGGGGTCAGCAACCTCTATGTATTCAATACCGGAACGCATGAAGCCGTGATTCAGGTGAACCTGAATGCAGATTATCATGTCAATATGGACGAACTCAAAGATGTTTTACGGCGTAACATCCACTATAAACTACCAAATTTGCGCCTGAATTTTGAGCCTATTGATATGACCGAAAAGATTATGAGCCAGGGAGCTGCAACACCGATCGAAGTGCGTGTCGCCGGTAAGAAAATGGACGAACTGAAGGTCTACGCCGATAAGGTTGTCAGTTCATTGCGGCATATCGACTATCTGCGTGATGTGCAGATCGCGCAACCGCTCCGGCTGCCAACCATTTCCATTGCCATCGACCGCCTCAAAGCATCACAGCTTGGTCTGCAGATGGATGATATTGCTCGTTCAGTAACAGCCAGTACTTCCTCGAGCCGGTTTACACAGAAGATCCAATGGCTCGATGAAAACAATACCTATACCTATCAGGTACAGGTGCAGGTGCCTGAATACGTGATGAATACAATGGACGAGCTGCGCGAAATTCCGCTGGTGAAAGGGCAGCTCACACCGACCTTGGGCGATATAGCCAGTTTCAATACACAATATTTACCCGGTGAATATGACCGACAGGGGCCAAGGCGGTATCTGACCGTGATGGCAAATATCCATAAGAAGGACCTGGGGGCAGCAACAGCCGATGTGCAACAAGCTATTCGTGAACTTCCGGCTCCGCCGCGTGGTGTTGTGGTGGAAATGAAGGGGATGTCGACACTATTACTTGATACCATGGGTAGTCTGCAGTTGGGGCTAGCCTGCGCAGTTGTTGTGATCTTTCTGCTGTTGGCGGCGAATTATCAAAGTGTCAAGCTTTCGCTGACCGCATTGATCACTATTCCTGCAGTGATATTAGGGTCGTTGGCGATGCTTTTGCTCACAGGGTCTACACTCAATCTGCAATCTTACATGGGTATGATTATGTCTACCGGGGTATCCGTCGCCAATGCGATCCTGATTGTGTCCAATGCTGAATCACTGCGGTTGGACTTCCGCAATGCTAGGACAGCAGCGTTGGCCAGTGCGACAACGCGGCTACGCCCCATCCTGATGACCAGTATGGCCATGATTGCCGGTATGATTCCCATGGCCATGGGAATGGGAGAGACGGGTGAGCAGGCCGCTCCACTGGGCCGGGCCGTGATCGGTGGCCTGTTTGCCTCCACCTTTGCCGCCCTCTTTATTCTGCCGCTCCTGTTTGTGTGGATGAAGGAAAAATCCAAGTTCGACTCCGAATCACTCTTGCCGCAGGACGAGCCTGATCATCGGAAGCCACTGGTGGAAAAAGACGCGTATCGTGTAAACTAAAAAAATGTAGTGTCTTTCCGAATCGAAATCCAGCAGTATAAACTGCGAGATATAGACGGAAGTTACTATGGAACAGGAACATAATCGTATACAAAGATAAAATCGCCAAAGGCAGCATGTATGCCTTAACAGACACAATTGAGCAATGAACAAGAAAATCAAACCGATGAAAAAAATAGGCTATTTAATAGTACTGACAGGCTTACTTAGCGCTTGCGGTCATACCGAAAAGCCGATTGACCTGACGCCGAAAAATCCGGCTAAAGCCAGTACCTATCAGACAACAGTAATACAGGAGAAAGTCATGTCCAGCAGTGTGCGTTTACCTGGTAAGCTCAAACCTTTTAACGAGGTAAATATCTACGCCAAAATGAACAGCTTTGTCAAGCACATCTATGTGGACAGAGGAGCAATAGTCAAAAAAGGGCAGCTGCTGATGCAGCTGGAGGCACCAGAAATGCTCGCTGCGGTACAGGCTGCGCATTCACGTTTTGTGCAGGCACAGGAGACTGCTTCTGCGAGTAAGGATAAATATAAAAGGCTCAAAAATGCTGCACAGGAGGAAGGGGCGGTATCACCACTTGATCTGGACAATGCGCTATCAAAGATGAAAGCCGACGAAGCGGTAGCCATGTCGGAAAAAGCAAACGTGGAAGAAGTTGAAATGTTGCAGTCTTATCTGAATATCAAAGCGCCTTTCAATGGTGTGATTGTACAACGTAACGTTTCTGAAGGAGCACTGGTCGGACCAGGAAAAGGAAATGATCAACCCCTGTTGATCCTGCAGGATCTCAATAAATTACGGCTGGAAGTGCAGATCCCCGAGACCTATGTCGATAAAGTAGACCTTTCGAAAAAGGTCGCTTATCGGTTTAATAATAAACCGAATAAGGTATTTGAAGGGATGATAGCCCGTTCGGCAAATTCTTTGGGCGCCATGCAGTCCGAAGCGATAGAGGTGGATGTCGCCAACTCGGATAACAAACTCAAGCCTGGTTTATATTGTGAAGTGGATATTCCATTGTCTGCCGGAGCCAATTCTTTATTGGTGCCATCCAATAGTATTGTACGTTCGACGGAAAGACAGTATGTGATTCAACTGATAGAGGGTAAGACACATTTCGTGGATATCAAAGAAGGCGTATCTACGCATGATTCTACCGAGGTTTTTGGTAAGCTAAACAAGAGTGATCAGATCTTGCTGCATGCCAATGACGAAATCAAGGAGGGGGTCAAACTTCCCCTGGAAAAATAGGTTTAATGCTTTTATTTGATAGGTATGAAAGGTTTCTTGGAAACCTTTCATACTTTTTAATTAGTCGGATCAGCGCTTTGAAGCAAAGATCCCTATTGCTTGATCTTGTGCAGGGACACAACCATAAACCGCTAGATAACATAGTGGCGGCGAAGTTGGGGGTGGAGCTTACTGCGCAGGAAGCCGCACCCTAAATGTGGTTCCGCCCGCGGAGTTGCTCTCCACAGCGATATGTCCGTTATGCAGTTCTACAATTTCACGGCAGAGGTAGAGACCTATGCCAAATCCCGAGATTGTTCCGACCCGATCTTTTCCTGCCCTGTAAAATCGCTCGAATATCTGATCGCGGTCTTCCTCGGCAATTCCCATACCCTCGTCACTGACAAAAATTTCGATAACGTTATTTGCCTTGGGCGAATAACCAAATGTAATCTGGGTTCCTATTGGCGAATACTTGGCTGCATTTTCTACCAGATTTTGAACGACCTGCGCAATCTTATTCAGGTCTGCATCGATGGATAGACTTTGCGTCAGGTCAGCGACAATCTGATGAGAATTGATCCTCAATTTAAATTCATCTTCAAGTTCAGTAAATAATTCCTTCAGATCAAACACTTCTCTTTCTATCATCATTCTGCCGGAGTCAAATCGCGAGATATTCAAGAAGCCATTGATTAGGTTCTTCATATTGCGAACCTGTTTAAGAGATTTCAACGTAAGGTCCTGGTAATTCGTATTTGCTGTCAGGAGTGCCTGACGCTGCATCAATTGAAGATAGGCGTTGATAGAGGTCAGCGGTGTCTTCAGTTCATGGCTAGCGATGCTTATAAAGTCATTTTTCCGCTGTTCCTCAGCTTTCTGTTCGGTAATATCCCTTAGTGTACCATTCAGACTTGCGGCTTTCCCCTTGGCATCATAAAACACTTTACCACGTGCCTGCACGAGCCTACCGTTCGGGGACTGTGGATGGACGATACGGTATTCAATAAAGTAATTGCCATCCGACTCTTCGCTCAGTGCATCAGTGATGGCAGCCATGACGCGTTCCTGATCCTCTTTTACAATGGAATTAATAGCGGCAGATAGATCCAATTGATCTTCATCGGCCAAACCGAACCATAACTTTAATAGCGCATTTCCGGAGAAAAGGTTCAGCTCAGGCTCATAATAGAACGTCGCAAGCTCTCCGGCATCAATAGCCATGGATAACATTTGTTGGTCCTTTTCGCTTTTCCGGCGTTCAAGGACTTGGTCCGTAATTTCTTCGAGGATAATCAGAATTCCCGTAACGTCGTTATCAGCTGAAAAAATAGGTTGATAGATCGAATTTACGATAGCCTCCCGCAAACCGTCCTTGTGGCGCAGCATGATGGAAAGTTCATTATTTGTTTTCCGTTCGCCATTTTCAAACGCTTCCCGGAGCCATTTGTTCACGGGCTGGCCTTGCAGCTCGGGCCTTGCAGTTTCGTGGGGCAGACCCTGCACATCCGCTAATTGATGTCCCCAGATTTTTAATATGGTCGGATTGGCTATGTCAATGATTAACTCCGGCCCCTTAAGCATCGCTATGCCGACGGGTGCCTGCTCAATAATTGTCCGCACTTGCTCACGGCTTTCTGCCAGAAGTTGTAAGGAATTGTTGAGTTCATCATTTGTAGCGGTCAATTCTTCTAGCGTTGCCGCCATTTCCTCCATAAGCCCTTGTTCCTTTTTTTCTTTTTCCTGTATTTGTTGCTGATGCTGCCTCCTTAAAGTAACATTGTGGGCCGTGTTCAAAATACACCAGGTTTGATTGTTTTGGTCTAATAGGGCTCTATATTCATAATCGAAATAGTCAGTCACCGGAACACCGTTTTTAATGAGTCTGGCCGGCGCTTCCTTAACGGAATAGGATTTGCCCGTACGCCAAACCTCTTGCAGAATAGATAAGAACGGCTGGTCTTCCAGTTCGGGAATAGCACTGATCAGCGCCTTTCCAATAACGGATGCATCTTTGCCCCATAGGGAAAGCATGCCCGCATTAGCAAACTGGATGGTCATCTCTGTCCCAGTATATATTGACGTCGGCTCGGGAGAACTGCTCAGCGCCTGTAAGATGTGGTCCTCGCCAAAAGTGGCACTGCTAAATTTATTATTGATGTCCATTAGTCCAAAGATAAAGAATACATTTTTATAAATGGACATCTATCTTTTGGCACGATTATTTGTTGATATTCGTTATAAAAAAGTATGAAATAGGAAGCTGATTTGTGTTCGATTCACATACTTTTTAGCATATTCGTATTGGCGTAATTGCTGTATTTTAAAAATTTTAGAGGATCTATATTTATGCAAGGCACAATTGATGGGATAAGCGGGGAACCACATCGTTCACAGGTGTTCCGTTTAACGTATAAAGGACAGGATTATCAGCTGGTGTTGTTGAAAAAGTCTTTATCAAAGCTCGATACGGAATTGCCCATTTTGCTCGATGGAATTGAGCAAAATCTGGTAAAAAGAGGTGACCATTGGTTTTTTGAAAACAGGCATTCAGATCAGCATTTTGCGACTGAGATTTGGCGCAATTTATCCCTTCGATATCGGCTTTAGTACAAATTGTCATCCTTTTAGGGGAGTCCCTGCTTACCTAACTTCGTGTTGTCATCTGCTTCTGATTTGTGTCGCTCAAAATACGGATCACAAAAAATATTTTTTCAATATTTGTACATGGCTTTATTTATAACACTCGATAACGTTTATCAATTATATCCTATTGATCCTTCAAAAAAGACAGACGGTATCGTTGTATTCCATCAACTGGCCGGATCAAGTGCGGGGTATACCGAGCATAGCCGGTTATTTGACGGATTGTTACTTGGTTTCATGATAAAAGGAGCTATGAAAATGCAGATCCATTTCCTGGATTACGAAATAAAGGCCGGTGATATAGCTGTTTTACCACCGCAGTTATTAATGGATACAAAATACCTGAGTGACGACGCAGAGATCGTCACAATTGGGATCTCACTAGATTTTATGTCCGCATTTCCAATGTTGCGTGAATTTGTAATGAATGATCAGCTACGTTGGCAACCTGTAGTTAGGCTTCAAGAGGACGAAAGTAGGCTGCAAAATGAACTGGTATCTTTGATAAAAGGATTTTACAATAAAAAGCCAAGCCCGAATAAAGCCGAAATGCTTAGACATCTGGTCATGGTAATGATCAATATGATCTCCGAATTGTATTCAGAACTGCCCAATTCCAAGAGTTTACCAAAAAGCCGTACACACGAGATTATCGATGATTTCTATCAATTAATTTTAAAACACACCAAGGAACACAGAAACGTTAATTTTTACGCGGAGAAATTGCATTTAACACCACAGTATCTTTCCACTTTCCTGAAGGAAAAAACGGGTAGATCGGTAGCGCAATGGGTTGACCATATATTGATCTTGGAAGCTAAGACACTCCTTAAATCGACCAACCTATCGATCAAGGAAATCAGCAATGCACTAAACTTTGGCGAGACCAGCATCTTCTGTCGGTATTTTAAAAGAATCAGTGGGGTTTCTCCAACATTCTATCGGAATCAAAAGAACATAGCTAAACTTCCATAGGTAATCGACAAATCACCTTAAAAATTGCACGTAAATCCCATTAAGGTGTCAATGCCTACTTTTTTGACGCTGTCTATTTTTATGCCATGAAAAATACAGCAAAAAAAGCAGCCGTTGGTTTTATATTTATCACGTTGCTAATTGATATTACAGGTTGGGGAATTATACTTCCCGTAGTACCTAAACTTGTCGGCGAACTTATCCATGGTGACATCACTGAAGCAGCGACATATGGTGGTTGGTTGGGTTTTGCCTATGCTTTCACCCAGTTCATATGTGCACCGATGGTCGGCAATCTCAGTGACAGATACGGAAGACGTCCGATCCTGTTAATTTCGCTCCTGGGATTTGGATTGGACTACCTCTTACTTGCATTGGCCCCTTCTATTGGTTGGCTATTTGTCGGACGCATCCTAGCGGGCATCACTGGAGCCAGTATATCAACAGCAAGTTCGTATATTGCTGATGTGTCTACGGATGAAACCAGAACGAAGAATTTTGGTTTAATAGGTGCCGCATTTGGTCTGGGATTTATTATAGGGCCGGTACTGGGAGGCTTGCTCGGGCACTATGGTGCGCGAATTCCTTTTTATGTTGCATCGGTTCTCTGTTTATTGAACTTCATCTATGGTTATTTCATTCTTCCTGAAAGTTTGGACGAAACCAAAAGACGACCCTTTGAGTGGCGACGCGCAAATCCGATCGGATCGCTAAAATTGCTGGCAAAATATCCAAAAATTTCAAGTTTAGTAATTGCATTAATTTTGGTCTATATCGGACTCCATGCCGTACAAAGTAACTGGCATTTCTTTACCATGTATAAATTTGATTGGTCGGAAAGAATCGTAGGTATGTCATTAGGTGTACTGGGGCTTTTACTTGGATTAGTCCAGGGTGTTTTGATCAGATGGACCACGCCAAAATTAGGGGAGCAAAAAAGTATCTATTATGGCTTGATTTTTTATGCACTGGGCTTATTCCTGTTTTCTTTTGCAGCGGAAGGTTGGATGATGATGCTTTTTCTTATTCCTTATTCATTGGGTGGTATCTGTGGGCCTTCACTTCAGTCAATGATCAGCAAAAGTATCCCCTCAAATCAACAGGGAGAGCTTCAGGGTGCATTAACAAGTCTGGTAAGTGCAACTTCAGTCGTTGGGCCGCCTATGATGACTAATCTTTTTTACTACTTTACACATGATAAAGCACCGTTTAAGTTTTCAGGCGCTCCGTTCTTGTTGGCCTCTATGTTGATGATGCTAAGTGCTATGATCATCTATTATACGTCAAAAAAAAGCAAACCATCACCTGCGTCATAGCTGAATTTGCATCTACCCTTAATTTGGTTAGAAATTTCCTCAATTCGACTACAATTGACCATCTGTAGATGCTGAACTTTGTCCTATTAAATTTAAAATAATGAGATATGCAGACAAATGAAATAAAAGTAGCCCTTGTTACGGGCGCCAATACAGGTGTTGGTTTTCAGATAGCCAAAGCTCTTGCTGAACATGGATATGATGTGTTTGTTGGATCGCGAAATTTACAAAAAGGGGAAGATGCCGCCAACCGGATAGGATTTAAAACACAGGCTATTCAGCTGGATATTACCGACACCAACTCAGTCAAGAATGCAGTAAGTAAAATAGAAAATGATTTTGGGTATCTTACTTTGCTGGTCAATAATGCGGCGATTTCAAACGCTGGAACTCCCGGTCGCACCATGTGGGAAATTCTTAGTGCCCAGAAAGCAAGCGTTGCATCAATAGATGAAATGCGTCAGGTCTGGGAAACCAATGTCTTTGGCACCCTTGCCATAACACAGGCATTGTTACCCTTACTGCGGAATGCGAAACAATCAAGAATCGTAACGGTTTCAAGTTCCCTAGGTTCACTAACGCTGAATGCCGATCGGGACAATACCTTTCGTAGTGGATTTGATGCGGTATATGGGGCTTCCAAAACAGCGTTGAATGGAGTTTTCCTTTCTCTTGCAAATGAGTTGGAAAATACAAATGTTAAGGTAAATCTGGTAAGTCCGGGCTTTACAGCTACAGCCCTGAATAACTTTGAAGGGACGGATACGGTAGAAGAAGGGGCACTTGAGCCGATACGCGTTGCGCTCGCAGAAGATATTCCTAATGGGAGCTTTACGGGACCGGCTACTTACCGAACAGAACAAGGCGGTCAAGTTCCGTGGTAGAATCACCGATTCAAAGACCTGTAATCATGCGTTACAGGTTTTTTTATAAATTTATACTATGAAAAAGAAAGACGGTAAGTTAAGGCGCTTTATATCCATATCAGAGAGTCATGAAGCTTTTGGCCTGCCAAAACCACAGCATCCCTTGATTAGTCTGGTTCATTTTAATCAGGACAACCCATTCAATACCGATATGGCTCCAATCTATGATGTCCTCAGTTTCTACAAAATAACGTTTATAACAAAAAATAGCGGAAAACTCAAGTACGGTAGGGGGTATTATGATTTTAATGAAGGAAGTATGCTTTTCTTTGCACCCAATCAATTGGTGGGTAGCACAGAATATAATAAGGATACCTATGCCTATCTGCTGCTGATTCATCCTGACTTTTTCCTGGGTTCTCCCTTAGCACATAAAATTAGAAAGTACGGCTATTTTACCTATTCTGTGAATGAAGCGTTACATTTATCTGATCAGGAAAGAGAAACGATGATAGCTATCTTGAACATCATGAAAAATGAACTGGACAATCGGATAGACGAATTTAGCCAAGAAGTCATTATTTCCCAGATTGAGTTAATGCTAAGTTATGTCAACCGATTTTACAAGCGACAGTTCATTACTCGGAAAAATGTAAACAATGATATTTTACAGAAGGCAGAGGCGCTGTTAGATGATTATCTGAACAATGATAATTCGGTTGTTCGAGGTGTTCCAACTGTACATTTTCTTTCGGAACAGTTGAATCTCTCTGCAGGTTATTTAAGCGACATGCTACGTGCGCTCATTGGTCAGAATACCCAGCAGTTTATCCACAATAAACTTATTGAAAAAGCCAAAGAGAAATTATCAACAACACAACTAACGGTAAATGAAATCGCTTATGAACTGGGGTTTGAGCATGCCCAAAGTTTCAGCAAACTTTTCAAGAAGAAAACTGCTCAAACACCACTGGAATTTAGGGGCATGTTTAATTGAATGAATTTGACGGGACATTTGTATGCACATTAATCCACGTTGGATCACATTATCTTCCGTTCGGCGGAGTAAAGTCTTAATAAAATTCGAATAATCTGTTTCGCTCTGATGTAAATTCCAGCCCAAGGTTACCTAAGGCTTTGCATAAGGTAACCGATCTATCCGGCTTGTGGTATGATAACTATCAAGACCGCTGGTGGTAACTGTCCCGGCTTCTTCGATATCAATATAGCCATCCTCTTTTAAACAGTTGTCCGGTACCAAAACTGCCTTGATCTGACCAATGACCATTGTGGTGCCATTCAGCTCAATGGCTGTTTTCTGAACAAAGTTGCAGGCAAATTTTATCTTACTTTCTTGGACAAAAGGCGCCGGAATATTTTCCAGATATTCAGGGGTAAGTCCAACCTGTTCAAATTCGCTAACACCTTTTGGGTATTTGGCACTGCATTGATGCGCCTGATGTACAAATGCGGGGGAAACATGATTAATCGTATACCATTTCTGCGCTAGGATATTTTCCAGTGTGCTACTAAAATCTGTTGCCGGCCGGAGTATGATACCGCAGAGTGCCGGATCTGCGCCTAGGTGGAACAAACTGCTGAAAGTGGCCAGATTTTCACTGCCGTCCCTGTTTTTTGTACCGATCAATACCAGACTTTTAAAGCCGCCCAGCGAGTTGATAAAATTAGCTCTGTATCTTCTTTCAAATGCCACAATGGCCTGTTCATTATAAATCATAGTGTATGAATACTTTTTTATGTGTTAGCGATCCGGTTGATCATACCCTTAAATATGAAGCCGTGAAAAGGCCATACGGCATACCAATAGAGCCTTCCGGCAATACCTAGCGGTCTGAAGGTCGCAGTCTGGACCAGGATATTATCTTCGATTTTAAATTCTAGCCATGCTTCTCCGGGGAGTTTCATTTCCGCATAGAGCAGCAGCCGTTTCGTTTTTCGATCTGCGATCAGCACGCGCCAAAAATCAAGTGCATCGCCGGCTGCAAGGTCACTTTTATTTTTGCGTCCCCGACGCATGCCTACTCCGCCGACCAGTTGATCCATGAAGCCCCGGATTTTCCAGAGCCAGTTGCCATAATACCAGCCCGAATTGCCGCCAATGGACCAGATTTTGGTCAATGACGCTTCACTGTCGGGAAGTGAGGTTGTACGGACATCCTTAAAGCAACCATAGCTGGGCACTTCCAGCAGCCGGGTAAGCCCGCCTGATAAAATTTTACTGGTCTGTGCGTCTTTCCAGCTGGACACCACGTTGTCGCTTTCAATTTTTTGAAAAGCTAAGCGGATGGATGCACGGTAGCTGATCAGCTGGATGCCGAGTTCTTCGGCCAGGTGATTTGGTTGACAGACCACTTCCACTTTCATGCTGTCGACCAGGTTTTTAGCCAGGTTATAGGACGTCGAAGTCACAAAATAGAGCCAGTAGGAGGAGAGCCGCGGCGTCATGAGCGGGATCACAATGATATGCCGGCTGAGTTTCCGCTCCGCAGCATATTGCAGCAGCATTTCTTTATAGCTGAGGATGTCGGGACCGCCGATGTCATAGCTTTTGTTAAAAGTCTGCGGTCTGGCGATGACCCCGATCATAAATTCGATCACATTGCGTATGGCGATGGGCTGACATTTTGTTTTCAGCCATCTGGGGGTAATCATTAGGGGAAGTTTTTCCACAAGGTCGCGGATGATCTCGAAAGATGCGCTCCCCGAGCCAACGATGATACCGGCGCGCAGCGTGGTGATCGGAATGCGCCCGCTTGCCAGGATGTTTTCAACGTTCCTTCTTGAGTCGAGATGCTTCGATAAGTGATCCGAATTAACTATTCCGCTCAAATAAATGATCTGCTGCGCGTTGGTTTTTTCAATAAAGTTCCGGAAGTTGGTCGCACATTGGGCTTCCATCTGCTGGAAATCACCGGATTGCGTAGCCATTGAATGGATCAGGAAATAAGCGATATCAATTTCAGCCGGAATATTTTTCAGGGTCTCCTGATCTAAGAAGTCAACTTCGACAACTTCAACAGCTGCCGGGATGGCCGAGGTGTCAAAACGATTCTTATCTCGTACACAGCAGATCACTTCATGCCCCTGCTCCAGCAGCACTGGCAGAAGACGTTTTCCGATATACCCGGTAACACCGGTCAAGAGAATTTTCATAGCCTGATTTGTTAAGTGCAGCTGTTTATTTTTATTATATACAAATATACCAAAACTGGAGCTAATTTGTTTTTATTTGGTATATAATTATTCTATTACCTTCCTATTGTCTTTTCAATTAACCTGTGCGCGACACTGTGGTTCTTTGACTTGATGTCGCCTTTCTATTAACCTGTGCTCGACGCTGTTGTTCTTTGACTTGATGTCGTCTTTCTATTATCGTGTGAACGCCCCTGTTGCTCTTTGACTTCATCAGAGAGAGCAAATTAATGACCTAAACGGAGGGGCTGAAAGGAAATAAAAAAAGGCGCACGGGAGGGTGCGCCTTACAGTTTATGAATGCAGTTTTGATAAGCTCTTTTGGTGGAAGCCCTTAACTTCTGATTTCCCGCCGCATAAAAATGTAATAAGACCAGGCAAAACAGATCATCATGGCTGCGCTGAGTCCACTGATCTGGGGCCATACCATGAGAAAACTTTCCCGAAAGGAGAGTGGCGAAGGGATGGCACCGACCATCTGTTCCATCGAAATGGGACCCAGGCTGCGTACCGAAGGCATCAATAGGGTGGTGGTTGCATCAGTGTAGAGCTGGCTCGGTGATAAGCGAAGTAAATTTAAAATGAGTTCGTTATAGCCAATATATTCCTGCTCAGAAATATAATTGGGATTGGGCAAAAAGGGACGTATTGCCAGGTTGACCAGGATAGGGAAAAATACCGTAAAAAACAACCAGATGCCGATTGCGGTAAGTGCTGAGGTGGCCGGCTGGCGAAAGCGGATCGACAACAGGATGGAAAGGCTCAGCCAGAAGGCAACATACAGCACACTGATCAGGGTGAAACCCAAAATACGTACCAATTCCTGCGGTTCTATCCGTACACCAGTGCCCAGGAGACCGCCACCGATCATCAGCATAACCAGCGCAACAAATAATGTACCCACCACGGCCAGCGGCGCCAGAAATTTGGCGAACAGGAGATTGTCACGGTAAATTGGCTGCGCCAGCAAACGGGTGAGTGTTCCTTGGTTATATTCCGCATTGACGGCATCGAAACCCAAGGCTATGCCCAACAAGGGTGCTAAAAAGTTTAAAAAAACATGAAACGGCGGAATAGAATTATCCGTTATGGTCAGTAGCTTTAAATATAAAAATGACTGATCGGGATCGCGCATATTGCTGACAGCATCTTTGAGCCCCATGGATGATACGTAGAGGGAGGCGCCGAAGGTCAGCACGATGAGTAGGATCAGTATAATAAAGCGCCAGCTCCGGATATGTGACGCAATTTCTTTGCGGACCAGCACCTGCATCGGTATGGCTGGCCGCTTATTGATATCTTTTGAAGAAACCGTTGGATTTTTCATAGACAGTATCTGTTGTTATGCTATTCTCAAAATAGGTGTTATAAATATCATCGAGCTGATAGTCGTTGCGGTTCACCGATACAATATCGGCGCCATTGTTTACCAGCAGGCGCACGGCCATTGCTGTTGTATCGCTGTCGGTCATTAGCTCGATCGTAGATCCGTTGATCGTAAGATCACGGAGTCCGGGTAGATCCTTTAATACTTCTTCAAAGCGTTTTTGATTGCCCTGGGCATGCTCAAGGGTAATGACTGTGCTGATGCCTTTCTGTTGCTGTAAATTTTGGGATAGGCTTTCGATAGATCCCTCGACCAGCAGCTTTCCGCCAACAAAAATACCCACCCGATCGCATACACGCTGCACCTGGTGGAGGTGATGTGAAGAAAGCAGTACAGTTAGGTTGTGTTCTCTGCTGAGCTGTTTGATGAGTTCGAGGAATTCGTCAACACCTTTGGGATCAATACCCAGCGTTGGCTCATCAAGGATGGCAACCTCGGGAGCCTTGATCAGCACTTCAGCCAAACCTAGCCGTTGCTTCATACCACGGGAAAACGCAGCGGTTTTTTTATGCATTTCCCGTTCGAGTCCAACGACATGTAACATGTCTTTTGCAGCCGCTTGGGCATGGGATTCTGTTAGTCCATTTAACCGGGCAATAAAGCTTAGGTTTTCCAGCGCGGTCATATCCGGGTAGAAGCCCACATTGTCAGGCAGGTAGCCGACTTTGCGTTTCACCGCGATCGGATTGCGCGTGGCATTATGTCCGCAGACATAGGCGGTGCCGGCTGTGGGTTCGGTCAGGCCCAGCATCATGAGAATGCTGGTGGTTTTTCCGGCGCCATTGGGGCCGAGCAGACCAAAGATCTCTCCGGGATAAATGTGCAGGTCCAACTGGTCTACGGCGGTTACTTTGCCATAGCGTTTTGTTAGTCCTGTCAATTGAATGATAGGATCCTTCATCATGATAATCTTTTTGTTGCGCCCTTATCTGCGGCCGTATTTGCGGATGAGAAAATACACCAAACCAATAGCCAAAACGATGACCAGCATACCGATCCAGCCAGAAAGCAAAGAAGTCTTCACAATCATACGGAATGAAATGTCGGCGTTGCTATTGGATGACTTGATCTCAAATTTTGCCGCATAGTCACCGGCGATGGTCTTGTCGGGAACTTTGAGGTTGACTTTGACGTCGATAGATTTACCTGCTTCGAGCTGTTTGATGTTCGAGGGTTCGAAGCTTGCTTCCCATCTGCTGGGTAATTGGGATGTCAGTTCCAAAGCATTGAGTGGCAGGGTGCCCGTGTTTTTGACTTTAAGTAGAATTTCCTTGCTGCCGCCGGATACGACTTCGTCGCTCAGCCGCCCGCTGGGGGTGGCCAACTCGAGGGCATAGGAGCCTTTAACAACTGCTTCGAGATCAAGCTTTAAGGTGTCGGTCGGGGAGATCGCCCGGACCGGAATTTTATATTTATCGGGCTTGGCCGTGATCGGACAGCTGATTTCAATGCTGATTTCCTGGGCTTTATTGGGTTGCATCTGCAGGGAAGTCACCTGCGACCCTTCTACGCGGTAGCTGATCTGCCATCCATCAGGCAGCTGGGCATTCAGGTTGTAATTAACCAATTGGGCGGATCCATTGGTCAGGGTCGTTGTATAACGAAAGGGTTCATTGCTGGGGGCTTCAATATTGATGAGCCTCGCTTCGAAACCGGATTTGAGGGGTTTTGCGGTTTGCCCCGATAGATTGAAACTGTTGGCCAGCACAACAAGTGCGATAAAAAATGGCCTGAAAGAAAAACGTCGGTCTGTGTTTGTAATTAGTAATTCTGTTAACATGATCCAATAACTAAAATTTATATTTAAATAGAATATTAGCTTTTAAAAAATGTTGGTTTGGGCAGCAGGTGCCTTTTTGAAAACCGTGCCCAAATTAAAAATCAATTTGATAAAAATCAAGATTGAAATAAAAAAAATAATGTAAAAAAAATGTGTTTAAACGGTCTAAAAGCTGGTAGTTGACGGTAAATGTCGTTGCAGGCTGACATCAGTCAAAGTTGATTGAGCGGAAGGTCTTCTTGATGATCATCTTGGTATTCTCGGCCAATTCATCCAGTGTACAGTGTATGGACCGCAACTGCGTCTTCGAAATTGCGGTGTCGTTCAGCAGAAGATTGATGCGCAGCCGTCTGCTATCGGAGGCTTCGTGCTCACCGAGCAGTTCATCAAATAGTTCATGAATAATCTTTTCACAGCTGTTTTTGTCAAAACTGGCGATCGTGATGTAACGTCCGTGGCAGTACATCTGTATTTCAATATAGTAATTCGACGTTTTCATAATCCGGGGATTAAAGACTGAAAAATAGGTTAGCCTCCAGGGGAGGCTAACCAAGTTATTGCTGCTAGCTGGATTTTTAGGATATTTCGATCATCCGCGGTTCCTTCTGTTTGGCTTCTTCTTTCTTTGGTATTGTCAATCGGAGCATGCCATTTTCATAGCGTGCCTGGATATTGTCCTGATCGACAACCTCCTTTTGAAGTTCGAAGCTGCGCTGAAAAGATTGGTAGCTAAACTCACGGCGTGTGTAGTTGTCTTTATGTTCCTCGTTTTCTTCCTGCTTAGCCGAAGATATGGTCAGCAGGTTGCCGTCGAGTGTGACCTTGAAATCGTCTTTGGCCATACCGGGTGCAGCGACCTCCACTTCGAAAGTGTCTCCGTTTTCCTTAATGTTGACTGCAGGAACAGTGGTACTTGTTGATGAATAGTTTTTGTTGTCCCAGTTTAAAAGCTCCCGGTTAAAATTATCAAACATGGGCGAAAAAAGTGAAAAATTGTTCCAGTTTCTTTTTGCAAGTTTCATAGTAACCTCCTTTTAATGAAGTATAACAATAATCTATAATTGTCAGCCGGCCGACTGTATTAAAAATTGCACAAAAAAGATACCGAGTTCAAAAAACTGATTTTTTTTCACGAAAACTGTCAGATTTTACATGAAAAATTGACAGCAATAGTAGAATCTTCGACAGCATAGTGCTAACTTTAATTTTTTTCAAATGATATCCAACTCAACCTTGTCTTTCTCAATCTTGCCTTTTAAACTGGATGTGCTGTCGTGTATTTTGCCAGTAAAGGGGCTGATCAATTGGTGTAGCGGCAACAAGCCGAGGTGCCTAGCATTTGATGGAGGCGACATTGACCATTCCTGAACAAGCCAGTCTGGACGCTAAAGCGATTGAAAGACCGACCGGACCAAGTTAATGACCGTGGCCTGGTATGTGAGGGGGTATGGCCGCCGTTAAGACATTTTTAGGCCAATTGCTGTCGGAAATGCTTGAAAATACAACGAATTGTAAATGAATGCTGTCGGATATTAGATGGAAGAATATAGCCGCTATAAAATCAGTAAATTCGAGGAAAATTGAACGATAGTTATCGCTCAATGACATCTTAAAAACAATCATGATGAGAAAATATTTGTGTATAATACTTCTTTTTATAGCCGCAGCAGGTAGTCTGCGTGCCCAGACGCTGACAGCTAAATTGGTCCCGCTCCGTTTAGCGGCAAGCTTCGAACGTGTAAAAGAATCCCTTCCGAATATGGCCGGCCAGTTTGTGGACAGCAAAATGAAAATTACAGCCTTGGAAAGTACAGATTCCACGGCCAGCTTTGAAATTGAGGAGCAGGGAATAAGTATTGAGACGGTTGTGGATAACGAAAAAGACTATAATAAACTGGTCGCGGCAGCAGCAAAAGATGTTTCCAAGCCGAGTATTCATCTGCTGTATACGTATATCCTAAACAATAAAAAATTGAAAGTGCCGCCGCCGAGAAAAATCTTTTTCGCTCCGGAGTACGGGGTACTCTGGACCTTGATCGCAAAAAAAGTGGCCGAAAAGGAAACCGAAATTGCCCTGCACTACAAATCGCTATCGCCGGCATTCGCCGAGAAAATCGAAAGCGAATTTGAAAGCGATAGCTATTACAGCCATAAAATCGTAAAAATTAACGTCAATGATAAGCGCATGCGTAACCTGATCAACGAAGTTTTGATCAATCAGATGCATGTCGACAGGGACTATCCCGCGCCAACGTATCCCGCGCGCAATTAATGATCGCTGGGCCGCTTATCGTTCATATCCGTTTATTGCTCTTTATTGTGCCAAGCTTGCTGTAATTTGGCTTTCGCCAGCAAGGAATACCGGGCATAAAAGTCCTGATGGAGGATTTATTTGCTAATTTTATTAGTATATTAATCGTTTTTAGTATATTTGTTTGGTTAATGGGAGATACCCAGCGATGCTACACTCAAGCACAGGAAATGGCAGGTGTACGTATGAAAGGATTGGGAGACGATTAAAACAGATAAAATGCACGTAAAGTTTATTCAGCTGATCAAACAACACAGCCAGCTATCGGAATCCGAGATTGAGCTGCTCAAAACGTATATGGAGCCTGTGCGCTATGCTAAGCATCAGCTCATTGAAGAGGAGGGAAAGGTACCGGCTTACCTTTATTTTGTGGTGTCGGGCTTTGTTCGTCTGTTCCATTACAATGATAAAGGCGATGAACTGACGACACATATCAACTGCCCGCCGGGATTTATCTGCTCTTACCAAAATTTCAGCAACCAGACCTGCACCGAAGAAAATCTGGAAAGTATAACCGACTGCGAACTGCTACGCATCAGTAAGGCAAACCTCGATCTGCTTATGGTGCAATCGCCTGCTTTTAAAGATTTTAGCATGTATGTGTTTCAGCAAGCTTTGAGTTACAATGAGAAGAGATCGAAAGAGCTAGCCACGCTTACGGCTGAAAAACGTTACCTTAAACTCATGGCCGAGCAGCCGGAGTTGCTGCACAATGTACCCATGCGATATATCGCATCTTTCCTCGGTATGAACCCCAAAAGTTTGAGCCGAATCCGCAAACAGATCATTAGGTAACATTTGTGAACTGGTTTTGAATGGCCAAAGCAGAACTTTGTGCTATCATTTAAAATCAAACACATGACAACAAAAAAACTGGTATTGGTGTCGGGTGCAAATGGGCACCTGGGAAATAACCTGGTCAGACTGCTGCTCACAAGGGGTTTTCAGGTACGCGCTTCTGTGCGAAATGTCGATAACAACGCTGCGTTGAAAAACTTGCCCTGCGAACTCGTAGCGGCAGATATCACCGATAAGGCCTCTTTTGTCAGGGCGCTCCAGGGCGTGGATACGTTCTATGCCGTGGGGGCGGCTTTTAAGCTATGGGCCCGCGATCCGCAAAAGGAAATCTACGACGTGAATATGCAGGGTACCCGCAATTGCATCGAAGCCGCCGCAGAGGCAGGCGTCAAAAAAATCATCTATGTAAGCTCCATTGCTGCACTGGATTATACGCATACCCCCACAAAGAAGAGGAATGGCTACAACCCCGACCGGCGGGATGCCTATTACAATTCCAAAAACGATGGCGAAAAGCTGGCCTTTAAACTGGCGGCCGAACTGGGCATCGAACTGGTGTCGGTCATGCCCGGTGCCATGATTGGCAGCGAAAGCTCCCTGCCCCTCAACGTTTCCTACGATGTGCTCCGCCTTATTCTGACCAAGCAGATTCCTGTCGATACCGGCATCGCCCTCAACTGGGTGGACGTCAAGGATGTCGCCGAGGGCTGCTACCTCGCCGCCCTCCACGGAAAAGCAGGCGAACGTTATATTTTGGCCAATGAAAAGTGTATGACGATAACCGATACGACCAAATGGGCACAGAAACTATATCCCGAATTAGGGCTCAAGATTCCCGCAGCGGTTCCCAAAATGTTGCTTTATGGAGTAGCAGGACTTATGGAGCTCGCAGGACGGTTGAAAGGTGCGGCGCCAACGATTACCCGCAAAGATATTGCGATGTTTTCGGGCCTGCAGCAGGATTTTGATATCAGCAAAGCACGCACCGAACTGGGCTTTAATCCCAAAAGCAGCGAAGAGGCGCTACGTGAGGCATTGGCCTACCTGATGGAACATCGAATGGTTTAAAGGTGGCCGAGACCAAGGACGCTTGATGTACTGGCTTAAACCTTAGTTCACACGCTTTCATCAGGATGCGGTTCGGCATGCGGTATGGTAAACCAAAAATTGCTGCCTTGGCCGGGACTGCTGTCCACACCGATCTCACCACCATGGCGCTTGACAATTTCTGCCGAGATATACAGCCCCAATCCAAGTCCCGAGTACTTCTTGCCATCGGGATAGACCCTGTAATAACGCTCGAAAATCTGCTGCTGTAGCTCCGCTGGAATGCCTTCGCCATAATCCCTTACATTGATCTTAACAGATCGGGGAAGCTGCTCGATGCGCACGTCAATGGTATGCGAAGCCGGTGCATATTTGATGGCATTGTTGATCAGGTTGGAGACCACCTGTTCGATGCGCTGTTCATCAGCATGGAGCCTGGCCTCGATGTCGCCCTCCAGGTTGAGCTGATGCTTGCCGATCATATTGATGTCGCGAAAGCAGGAGCGGATCATTTGGGCTGCTACAAAAGTTGTGGTATTCAGTTCGAGCTGCCCTAGGCTGATGCGGTGCATATTCAACAGGTCATCTACGAGTGCGGTTATTTTTTTGATGCTGGCGCCCGACATGTCAATAAGTTTGCCGATGGTGGCATCTGCCGATTTGTCTTTCAGCATCTCCAGCATCTGTATCGTCCCCCGAAGGCTGGTAATGGGGGTTTTGAGCTCGTGGCTGGCGATACTCAGAAAATCTTCTTTTTGCGCCTCGTAATTTTTGCGGGTGGTTACATCGACCGTTACCCCGATCAGATCGATTGGGGTGCCTTCGGCATCATAGTGGGGCAGTCCCGAGGAATTGATCCAATGGAGCGAACCATCTGGCCAGCGGGTCATATATTCGGCCTGATAGGTAATCTTTTTGGCAATGGCTTCCTCCACTTTTTGCTGCACCATATCACGGTGCTCGGGGATAATGGCCTGAATGAAGTCTTCAAATTCAAAGGTCTCATTTGGCGGTAGGCCAAAATGGCCTTTACAGGTAGCTGAAGCCTGGTTTTTCCAGTTTTGGATATCCAGGTGATAGGTGCCCAGTTCGCCGGCTTTGAGGGCCATTTCCAGCTCCTGATTGAGCTCTTCCAGATGGTTGTTCTGCCGGATACGCTCGGTCACCTCGTTGGCGATCACAATAATGGATTCTGTTTTTCCGTCTTCGCCTTTGACCGGTTCGTAAATAAAATCAAAATAATGGGTGCTTACTATTCCATCCTCTTCTAATTCTACGGGTGCCGTATCACCGATATAGGCTTGTCCGCTCGTGAACACGTTGTCGAGCAGATCAAAATAAGGCTGGCCTTCGAGCTCCGGCAAGGCTTTTGCGAGCGGCGAGCCTACCACGGCATCGGTTTTACCCCATATATGGAGTACCTTATCGTTGGCGACCTCGATCGTCATTTCGCGGCCCGTTAGAATGGCAAAGGCGATGGGTGCTTTGGTGATAAAGGATTTCAAGCGCTGCTCGTTCTTCTTGAGGTTTTTGTTGAGCAGCAGGGTCACATCATACGATTTGAAAAGCATGCTGTTTGTCTGGGTAAGCTGCGCATTGGCAGCTTCGAGCTCGCTGTTGAGGTCGAGCAGCCGCTGCTGCATATTGGCCAGATGGGTATTGACGGCGGCAACCTCTTCGATCTTTGCTAGTGCTGATTGGCGCAAAGCGACCTGATCCATAGCTGTTTGGGCAAAGGAGGCCAGCTTGTCCCGTTCGGCTTCGTTAAACTCGCGCGGCTGATGGTCGGCAATGCTGAATGTGCCGATCAGAAATCCATCGGCTGTCACTAGCGGGGCACCGGCATAGAAGCGAAGAGCATGGCTGTCGATCCAGGTGCGATCTCCGGTCCAGGCTTTTTTGCGTAGCAGATCTTCAATCACCATCACCTGCTGATGTTCAATAGTACTGGAAAAAAGGCTATTCGCGCGGCTGATAGGCTCAGCCTGGTCGATGCCCAGGCTGGATTTAATAAAGATATGATCTGCACCGACAAAGGTGAGCAACAGTGCTGGCACCTGAAAAACCTGTGCAGCTAGCTGCAGCAGGCCATCAAAAATGCTTTCGGAAGGACTATCAATAATATCGTAGCGCTGTAATGCCGCTAGCCGATCCATTTCCCTACGGTTTACAGCAGCTTCGTTGAATACATTTTCTATCATATGGCCCGATGAATCTTTGAAGTAAAGATAACCCAATCTCGGCGAAATTGCTATTGCAATGCAATAATTTTTCCTTATAAAATAAAAAAAAGCTACCGTTTACTTTTCGGTAATCGAACCTGTCCGAAATGATCGTTGCTGTTTTCTTACTGTTCCTGAAATTGAAAGCCCACACGGATCGCTTTCAGGCCAACGAGGCCCTGTAGGTCTTCCACCTCAAACTGTTCGATTTCATCTTTCAATAATCCTTTGTGTTGAAGCAGGTTGATGTAGCCTAGATACTCTGTCTCTTCATGTATATTGGAGTAAACAATGACCAGTTTGCCTTTTTGGGTAATGCGCTCTGTCGAGCCTTTGATCTTGGCTTTGTCGATCCGTTTCTTGGCAATTTCATAGCGCACATTGTAGGAGCCGTCGATATCGAACTGCTTCTCGTCCATGCGAAAGCGGATGGAAATGGGGGTGGCAAAGACCAGTATCAGGGAGGTAACCTCGAGCAGGTGGGGCAGTGAGGGTTGCAGCTGCCTAAATTCCTGCTCCATGGCACACATCACCTGCAGTTGCCACAGGCGTAAATTGCGTAGATAATACAGCTCAAAATTCCGGTCCGGAGCAATGGATGCCCCGATATACATATTGTGCTCGATACCATCTGTCTTGTAGCGCTCGTAGTAATGTGGAAAGTACTGTTGGGCTTCCACCTGCTTCTCGTCGAGGACGGCCACCAGCTTTTTGTTGATCAGCGTGATGGAGTTGTCATAATCCTGGCGGGCCTCATAAAAACCGCCGATGGACAGGTTGATCCGCTCAAAATAACGGTCTATGGCCTCTGTGGCGAGGCTATTTGTGTTATTCTTTCTGAAATTCTCCAGAATAGGATGGATATCCTGGTTAAAATAATCGAGCATAAGCTGTTCCGTATCCGTCAGCAGCCCATGTTGCAGCGTCGTCAGATTTCGTTCCAAATCGAATATTTTCTGCTCAAATAGGGGTAATGGCTGCGTCTGGTTGACCGCCGTAAACAGCGCGATAAGCTCCTCGCTCTGATTGATCAGATCTTGCCGGATGGCCTGATTTCGGGATTCGGAGGAGCCCTGTACGTCGATTTGTCCATATAGCGGATAAACATGGTCAAAGACGATTTCCTGCAGGGCATAGTCTTTGCCGAAGGCGCGGTCGTTGAGGAAATGGATGGCTTCTTCCTGAAACCGCCATTTGACACTCGGGTGGATCGATGTATATTCTTTTTGGATCACCGCTTCAATCTGGTTTTCAGTTTCGGAAAATGCTTTCGAGACTTTATCCTTTATAAAGGGCAAGATGAAATTGAGCTTGTTGGCATTGACCGAATTGAGTTCGCGTACCCTGGAGGAAGACATTTCCAGTAAACCCAGCACTTTGTCGCCCTCGATCAGGGGAACAAAAATAAAGCTCTTTACATTTTGCTGCTTCAGCTTATTGATAAAAAAGGCCTGTTTTGGATCAGCAATCGGCAGTTTGTCAATATCCGGCACAACAAGGTATTCGTCCTTGCTGAGCATGCGCTCCAGGGTCTCGCTGCAGAGCATGCTTTCACACTCCTCGATGGTCGAATCGTAAAGTAGGTGACTGTACAGCTGTTTTTCGACAAGCCGTAAGTTGTACTCGTCCCTGACTTTTTCAAAGGAGGTGAGTCCGATCCGCAGATCATTTATTTTATAAATCGACCTGAAGATGCTTTCTATTTCCGCCATTTGGATCGCACTTTTTTCGCGCAGCAGATTGCTCTTGAAGCTCGATACCGCATTTTCAATGGTGGCATCGAAGAGCGTCATAATGGAAAAGCCCTTCAGGATCCAGCTCTGCTCGGGGAATTTGGACTTCCATAAGGCAATATCTGAAAAGTTGTCGACCAGTTCGGTAATATCTTCTGCCGAAAGGTCGATAGCCTGTTCTGTCGGAAGGACATCGATAAAATCGGCATTGAAGAGGACGCGGTAATGATGAATGATATTATTCTTGTCTGGAATATCCAAAAAGAGCGGGGCATCCATAGCATCCACCTTAAAGCCATAATATTGACTGATGATGACGCAGCAATTGAGGATATAATAGGTGTCGGGCGAGATGTCGCGCAGACTAAATTCATAGTGATCGCCGGCGTCCTGTAATATTTTTTCCAGTCTTGCGGTATGGTTGAACGTATAGAGATGGAAGGGAATGGTAATGGCCTTGATCTCATTATGCGTCAGTGAGCTTGGAAACAGATCTGCCAGCAGCACCTTGATGATAGGCTCGTATCGCAGCAGGTCTTCGGCTTTTTCTACGCCCTCGATAAGTTCGGGGTATTTGCTGATTTCTTCCAGCAGCGATCGGGCGTAATTAGCCTGAAAGCCAACCGGCGATAGGGCCGCTGCTTCAAAAGAGGGTATAATCTTATGAAAAGCGATCAGGGTTTTAAACGGACTGGAATCAAAGGCGAAATTAAACTGCATAATGGTTGTTCCCGACTAAATTAGATTATTGCTGGAAGATGTACAAAAATATAAAATAATCAGCGAAAAGAAAATCCAAAGCGCAAGGCTAAAAACGTTGTACTTTGGATTTTTCGGATGGGTCCGTCATCGGATGCGACGTAAAGCAAGATAGATGGTAGTTGCCGTTTTCATTATTGCCATACCTAGAATGGTGGTGGATTGCTGATGGGTAGGGTAGGCTACAATAAATAGGATGCGGAAATTTGGATTCGTTAAATTAATATCGTAATATTGCGATGTATTAATTGGCAATATGGGAATTACGAAAACAGAAATTTACACCGACGAGCAGAATAAACTGGCTTCATTCCTCAAGGTCTTAGCACATCCGGCACGGATAGCAATTCTTCAGTACATCATAAACCAAAAGGCATGTATCTGTAACGATTTGGTTGAGGAATTGGGATTGGCACAGGCGACGATATCGCAGCACCTGAAAGAGCTTAAAAATATAGGCCTCATTCAGGGTACCATAGCGGGAAAATCAGTCTGTTATTGCATTGACGAAAATGTGTGGAAGCAAACCCAAGGTGTACTGAATACATTCTTTATCCAGGATGTAAAAGTAAAAGGATGCTGTTAGTGCATTTTTTTTGGCAATACGTATCGTAATATTGCGATATATTATTAATAAATAGCGCGTTCATTTTAAATTGAATTATTATGAGATTATCAGAAATTAAAGAAGTCCTTCCAACCTTAACAAATGTTGAGTTTCAATTGGAAAACGGCAATTTTGTGCCCGAGCATTTCCATGTGACCGAGGTTGGTCAAATTACTAAGAACTTTATCGATTGTGGTGGCGTTATCCGGAATGAGAGCGTAGTCAACTTTCAATTGTGGAATGCGGACGATTATGAGCACCGCCTCAAACCTGCAAAGCTGCTCCATATCATCAAGCTCTCTGAAGAAAAACTAGGACTGGAAGATGCTGACATCGAAGTGGAATACCAAAGCGATACCATCGGTAAGTACGACCTTGATTTTAATGGGAAAACGTTTATACTGAAAAATAAAACGACTGCTTGTCTGGCGCAGGATGCCTGTGGCATACCATCGGAAAAAACGAAGCTGAACCTGGCGCAGCTACCGATAGCGCAACCCTCATGCTGTACACCTGGATCAGGATGTTGTTAAATTGTTGATCATCGCATGATATACCCTAAATTAGCGGATACCGTTGAGCAGCTCAATTGGACGCGATTAGATAACGAAGGTAGCAGCACCGTTTTAAAGCCTTTGATCCTTGCTATTCAGGAGAAGGTTGATCAATCGGAGGCTGTAAACCTCAATTTCATCTGTACCCATAATTCAAGGCGCAGCCACTTGTCCCAGGTTTGGGCGCAGGTGGCAAGTGCATATTTCAATATTCCAAAGGTATATTGTTATTCGGGCGGTACAGAAGAAACGGCCCTATTTCCTAAAGTAGCGGAGACGTTAGCCGGGCAGGGTTTCCATATCTTTACGGTTTCGGATACTCATAACCCTGTATATGCTATAAAATATGATGACAATGCGCTTCCCGTAATTGGTTTTTCAAAAAAATATGATAGCCCCTTTAATCCGGTATCGAAGTTTATCGCCATTATGACCTGTTCGCAGGCCGATGGGGGATGCCCGTTTATAGCAGGTGCCGATAGAAGGTTTCCGGTTACTTTTGAGGATCCCAAAATCGCTGATGATACACCCGACCAGACCAGAATATATGCCGAGCGGAGCCTTGAAATTGCAAGGAGCATGTTTTATGTCTTTTCAAAAATCAAGCGATAGCCATGCAGCCAAAATTAAAATTTCTGGACGTTTCCGTATCAAGGAAATAACACATACAAACTGAGTATGCTACTGACGGGAATACTTATGTTGTCGTAACCGTCTTTGCTACATGCTTCGGCTATTGTCACCACGAGTGCCAGGGTACATATCATGGTGATTTCGCTTAGGTGCAGGCTTGGCTCATGGAGATAGTGTCCAATTACGATCACTGTAATAAAAGCACATATAAAGAACACGGCGGATCCTACCAGTGTTTTTCGCGCACCGAATAGGCGGTAAGAACCATAAGGCCATTTTTTGCCGGATAATGCCGCCATCGGATCACATAGTGCTAAGGTGAGTAGCGGCAAATAATAAAAAATAGCCCCCTTGCCCAACATAGCCTGGGCGAGAAAGCAGAGATAGACCGCTGCGGGATAGGCCAGGCTACCGACAGATTTTCGGTCGATTGCATGGATCGATTTCAATAAACCGAACTTGATGGATAGCAATAAAATCAAGGCGAACAATCCGCATAGGATAAAAACAGACCAGTGGCTTGTGATCAAAATCGGGAATAATAGGCAGATTATCCCTGTGCCTACATGAACGAGTTTTCGGGTAAACTCGGCTTTAACCTTAAACTGTTGATACAATAGTTCAGCTAGTGCGAATAGCAGTAAGAATAGGCTAGCTAAGAGAAGCATATTCCATAAATCGTTTTTCATCATCTTGTTTTTAAAGGTAAATGAGCCCATACATGGCTCCGCTGAATATAAAGCTGTCAAATCGGTCTAGTATTCCGCCATGCCCTGGAATGAGGGTACCATAATCTTTAATTCGGCAGATTCGCTTGTACCACGAAGCCAATAGATCGCCCAACAATGCTGAAAAGCAAATAAAAAGGCTAGTCATTAAAGTTTGCATGTCGGACAATTCCATGGAAGGAAAGAGGAACAAGCTGGTACTGCTGACAATGACCAAAGCGCCAACTAAACCCGCAATTGTTTTATTGGGACTAATCGATGGAATAAGTTTTCTTTTGCCGAATAATTGACCGCAGAGCTGGCTGAATCCATCAAAAACCACGACCGTAAAATAGATGAAACAAACCTTTTCTGTCGATGCCCTGTGGCCAAAATTTATAAACGCAGCGATAAGCGCGAGGTAAAGGACTACTACTGAACAAAAAAATAACAGCGACCGTGCTGAAGATAGATGAGCGTTGACAATCTCGTATAGACCGACTATTCCAATGCAAATGGCCAAAAGACTGATATAGTCCGTATAAATGGACAAAAAGACAAGGGTCAATATAAGGAAGTAAAAACCCAGTTTTAGCCAGCGTTCCCTTGCTTGTGCAACTGGACTATTCCTATTGAGATAGCCAGTGACCAATGCGCCAATGCCAAAAAATAACAACAATATATTCGCTATTAATACATACATGATTAAGCCCTTCTGTGTAATTGGATAAGGAATATACTTTTCAGATTGGATTGCAGCTTCGGGAGGATAATCACGAGCACCAATTCTTCCAGGTAGGCCAGATAGCTTACGGCTAACATCAGGTGGAAATAAAAGGTGTTGAATCCGAATACAAAATAAACAAAGATAAATATGCCCTGAAGATAGCCCGTTAATTTATAGGACCATAAGTGGAAGCTGGGAAAGCGTTTAAATCGGATAAGCGCATAGATCTGGGGAATAATCCATAGGACAATTAGCAGGATAAATTCGATTTTATAGGCCATTACAAAGCCTTTTTCCAATGTTATCATGCCGATGAAAGCCATCAGGTATGTGCCGATATCTGCGACAGAATCTAATTTGGCGCCAAATTCCGTCTGAAGGTTAAATAGCCTGGCAATTAGTCCATCGAGGATATCACTAATCAGGTTGATGGATAATAAGAGGATAAAGAGATCCCTGTCTGCGGTGAAAAGTGCATAGCTGATAAAGGGCAATGCCAGTATACGGTAGGCGGAAAGTGCATTGGGCACATTCCATCTGTTTTCTTTTTTAGTTTCCATTTTATAATGATTTTTTTCTGCCAAATTTTTGATGTGCCTGTGTAAACTGACCTGCGGAAAGGGCTGCGGCGATCGATAATTCTCCTGCGAGAACAAGTGCTGCGGCTATTTCAGCATATTTTATGGCGTTCCCTTCGCCATAGCAGTCCATCATTTCCAGGCACTCTCTTTGGGTCGGGAGCTTTGTTCCACCACCGACAGTGCCGACAATAAGATTGGGCAAGGTCACTGCCGCATAGAGTGAACCGTCTTTATTCAGCTCCATGCGCGTGATACCGGTTGCTGCTTCGGCAACACAGGCGACATCCTGACCCGTTGCTAAAAACAAGGCGGCCAATCCATTGGCGTAGTGCCCCTGTGCCCCTATAGCTCCGCTTTGAATAACCCCCATGGTAGATGTACGCCAATAGCGGTCTATCAGTTCGGATGAAGTTTTAAGGACTTCGGACACGATGTTGGCCGGTAGTGTTATTTCGGCAGTTACCTTTTTGCCCCTAACATGATGGAAAGCCGCGGCGGTTGCTTTTTTATCTCCCGAGCTGTTTCCCTCAATAAACCAGTGACTGGGTTTGATGGGACAAGAGGCCATCATAAATTGGCAGAGAGCCTCTGTGCAGATGGTAACCATATTCTGGCCTGCTGCATCTGCAGTGAAATACTCAAAGGAGATGGTTAAATGATTGCCTTCGATCTGTATGCGGGTATCGGTTAACTTGGCAAAACGGCTTGTACGCCTTACGATTTCCTGAAAGTTTTCTTTCTCTGCGAGGAACCAGGAAACGAAGAGACTCAGATCCTTGATGTTCTCAAATTTGAATACAGGGCTTCTTTGAACCCCTTCTTGCAGACAGATCGATGTTATCCCGCCGGCCATTAAACTGGCTCTGGATCCGCGGTGATAGGATGCAACCAATGCTCCTTCCGTCGTCGCAAGCGGGATATGGTAATTTCCATTGGCCGAAGTTCCATGAACCTGAAGAGGGCCAATGACACCTGTCGGGATTTGACTCATACCGATAAAGTTTTCAATGTTGCCCTGAAAAAGTGCTGGTTCTAGGCGTGTGCCCGTCAAGATCGGGAATTGCTGGCCTGTTGCACTTTCGAGGTAGCTTGATAATGCTGCGGTGCCCTCATGACTAATTTCGCGCGAAAATGGCAACGTCTTTGACATTTCACTTGGGCTGGCTAAGCCCTCTGGTTTATTTAATACGATTTTCATAACTGGCTTTTAATAAATAAATATCGATTGTCTTCCAAAGTTATTGTGATAATCGCAGTTTAAATTGTGGTAAACAATAATTTAATTTTTTATTTTTGTGATTATCGCAAAAAAAATAGTGAACTTATGTATCAGGAGAAGTTGATTCAGGAAATACAGCGGAAAATCGATCCCGCGAAATCTCTTATCGAGGTGATTGCAGGCGCCCTCGATATTAGTTATGATGCGGCGCACCGCAGAATCTCCATGAAGAGCAAATTTTCAATCGGGGAGACGGTGCAGCTTGCAAATCGCTTTTCACTTTCTTTGGATAAGCTATTTCAGCAAAGTGATCACATCTTAGTGAAAAAAACGCCAGAAATTCAGTCCTTTAATGATCTGTCAAATTACCTGGAGCATTCGTTTAAATCCTTAACGGAGTTTGAACCCAATCTGCAGACTTACCTGTATTACTCGGCTAAGGATATTCCAATCTTTTATACCATCAATACAGGGTTATTGTCCATATTCAAAAAATATGTATGGCTCAATTTATTGGGTTCGGACGGATTGGAACTGTCTTTCGAATCTTTTTTGGCGAATACACCTATCGATGGTAGAGGTCAGAAGCTCCACGATTATTATTCGTCCATCCGGGTGAAAGAGATCTGGAACGATACCACCATTAACAGTACCCTGCAGCAGATCATCTATTTTTCGCAGGCCGGTTTACTGACTGCCGAAAACGGAAAGCTGCTCTGTGAGCAGCTTAAAGAACTGCTATTTTCACTGGAGAAAAGTTGTGTACCAAGCAACGACCAGTACCAGCTGTACTACCATGAGTTATTGATTTTAAACAATAATGTCCTTGTTGGAAATAACGACCGGAGGTCACTATTCGTTCCGCATACGATGCTTGGTTATTTTATCACCAATGATAAAGACAGCTGTCAACACGCCTTCCATTTCTATCAGCATCAGCTCAAAAACTCCAGATTGTTAAATACAGCAGGAACGCGGGACAAAAAAATATTTTTTAACAAGGTGTACCAAAAGATCGACCGCTATAAAGCACAGGTAAGTGTGGATCATGAAATGTAAAGGTTGCTCGATGTTTATACTTCACCGAGCTTCATCTTTACCGCCAGGATATGTTTGCAGAGACCTCTATTTGTCCTGTTGTTCGTAAACCAGGTACAGGTACATTGCAGATCATTCCCTTTGCCGACGACAATATGGCTCAGGTCAGCACTGCCTTTTACTTCGGCCTTAATGCCATTTTTGTCGTGCTGCAGGAGCAGCACAGCATCATCGTCAACCAACTTAACGGCATTTTGCAACCTTGGATTACAGCGTTTTAAGCGTGAAAGTTTAAAGGGAAGCTTTCTGTAAAAATAATTGTTGCTCCACAAATCGTAACCCAATAATCCCATACTGGAGAGTGAGGCTTGCATGGTTGCCATGGTGCCGAGCTGAATGTCATGTTCTATGGAAACTAGCGTAGGTTGAAAAACCTCATTGGTTTTAAAATAATTATTGATGCTCAAAAGCCATTCTTCGGGCAGTTGAACCAACAGGTTTTCGATGTGCTTACTTTCACCAGAAAACCCCCGGTAGACACTTTCGGAAAGTAGAAACAGCATTTGTATGTCTTTGAAATCCAGTACTACCGCTGTGCTTTGCTGATCTTCGTGTTTATAGAATGAAACACTGTCTACGTGCAAAAGCAGGTTTTCGATCAGATTGAGTCGATGGATACCACCTATTTTTAAACTGTTGGGTTTGGCAACGGCAGAAAAAGTATAGCTGTTGCCCGATTTCGATAAAAAGTATTCGGGCTTGACTGCGCTTTTCGGCAGACCTTTAAAGAGCTGCAAAGCTTCAATTTTGTTCAATTTAAAGGCAAGCTCCATTTGCGATAAGTAGACTTGGACATTGCCCAATCCTTTAATCCAGCGATCGGGCAAACTCACTTTTTTCTCCGTAGTCTCCGCGCGCGCAGTGATGACTTTCAACTCATTGGAACCTACGCCGACGATCAATTTATCGCTGCGACCAACGGTATTGAAAGCCCGGATCGTTGCATCGTTAAAATCGACATTGGTACAGCCAGATTGAATAAACTCCCCGTCAATTCCTGTTTGCAGGACGTCAATACGCGCGTAAACACTGTTGCAGGATGAAAATGCTTCAAAATGTAGCTGACCATTACCGACAGAAACGATTGGATCGCGCATATTAATGCGCTGATCGGGGCTAATAGCAAAATGAGAGCGTACCGTTTTACCGAGCGTACTTAAACATTTTGAAGCAACAAATGAATGTATAATGCTGCCATGAAAGAAGCAAGGAACCTGATTGTCCTGTTCAATTTCAGAACAATGCGCTAGGATAAAAGATTTGTCCCGCCCACCCATAGCAATCGTAGAAGTATGTTGATACTGATATTCAAAGTCTACATCCATTTGCGTTTTACTTTACTTAAAAATACCTGATTTACTTCCTTATGAAGTTGGGCCGAAATTTCGGCGTAATAAGCAGCCAATTTTTTGCTGTTCACTGGTAGACGCTCAGCATCAAGGTGCTCTAGGGTCTTTTCTAGGCATAATAATTGGAACGCTTTGATCTGCTGTGCGACAAATGGGCGGTCTAAATATTCGATAAACCTGTTGACCGGCGCATACCCGGCGGCAAGTAGTCTGCCGATTACATGAGCAAGGTAGGAAAGATCCTGTTTGCTATTCAACAGCGCAAACTGTACATATTCTGCAGCCAGATCCCGCGAGATCTTCTTTTCAAACAATAAACAAACAGCAATATAGAACCATCCGCTGCCGCGTACCTCCAGGTGATTATCCATCACAAATTGCATCGGGTACAGGCAGTTTTCCATCTCCCGGACTTCATTTCCTGAAGCGGTGTCTGGGATATAGCGACATAAAGTCGGACCAATGTACTGTGGTGTTAAGCTGAGTTGAAAAGCAATGGCCTCCCGAAATCCTGTCGCAAAAGACGCTGTATGATAGAATAACGGCGGGTAATGTTTGGTTTCTTCCTGTCTCTTCCAGGTATAATTCCAGTTGTGTTCCAGAAACATTCTGTGCCAGGTTGCGTATTCGTTTTTGTCGACGACAATTTCGAATGTGATCTCAAATGGATTTACGACAGCGGGATAGCTTTTAGCTGAGGTATGTTCAAATTCCGGAAATACCTGATCGGGTTGCTTGATCCGTGTTACTTGCGCCCAGAGGGCCAATACATCTGTTGTGGGCTTAACATGGTCTGTAACTCCCAGAAAGTACTGCATTGCAGCAGCGTAATTTCCTTTTAAGGTCTTCACAAGGCGAACCGTCTCTTCATCTGTTTCTTGGTATAACAATCTATTACAAGCGACGATCAGATCTTCCATCTCTATAGCAGCCTTTTTTTGTTCATACGCGAGTAAGCGTTTTATCAGTACGTTAGGATGCAGGTAAAAGGGGAGGTGACTCGGTGTCGACAGAAATGGTAAGCTGTTATTGTTGACGAGTTTTTGTCGCATCCAATCCAGCTTATGCTGTGCGAAGGGGATGCTGTCACTTTTATGACCAGTTTTTTCGGTGCTATCTTCGCCAATCCAATAGTGCATAAAATCAGCGAAAAAGCCCATGTAGTCAACATCCCAAAAACGGCTGAACAGCTGTTTGCAATAGGGTTTCAATTGCTTTTTGTAGTCTTTTGGGATATCGTTCTGTAACTGATTCAGTCCTTCGAGGAAGATATCGAAATCTAAAGCAGACTTCGTTCTGATGAAATTGCCGATCTGAAATAGCAAAGCATCCCAAGTGGATGGAATCACGACATGTTCCAGTTGTTCTGCTTCGAATTGTGCTTCCGCCTCTTCAAATGCGGGTGCTGCTACAGAAGGTGTCGCTTGTGCCAAGCCAAGAATTTCGAGGGTTTTAAGCTTTAAATTACTGCGGTGCGGTTCAACGAGATCGTTCAGGACTTCCGGATCAGCAGCCTGTGCTACTAAAAGCCGGGCGCCTTTTTCCTGTACTTTTGAATCAGTCTGTAGTAACAGCATGGATAGCTCTGCGGAAATATCAAGCGTGCTATGTTCCTCTTTTTTCAGCAGGTGCTCGAGGATATCCAAACACTGCAGCAATGATTTTTCTATTTTTTCCTTTGGGAAAATAGTGATCACATGATCAATAAATCCATTTTCATCAAAACCTTCCATTTTATAGATTGTTTTGAGCTGTCGGACCGAAAAATTTATAAGACTGGTATTACCAGTATTCAGGAGCGAAAACAAAAGCTGTTGCTGTTTCAGATATTCCTGTTTTGTCGTATTAAATACACCCAACAGCCGGGTATGCCAATCTAAATGAGGTTTCTTCCAGTTGTTGAGCAGCGATTCCATTAAACGGGGAATAATAGCACGGTCAAATACATAACCCTTCTCCTGCATGATTTGCATGACTTCAGTCCAATATTCAGTCACTTTTTTACAGACAAATCCCTCTCGGGCTTTCCATTTGGAAAGGTCGAGCACAGGAGTTTCATGTTTGTGGAATTGCAGAAATACGCTGTCGATTGCCGTTGGATTTTTCAATAAAAAATCAGCCTCCTCTTCTGTATTTCTGTCAAACATTGTTACTGTGATCAAACGCGTAATAAAGTAGCTTTCATCAAAAGTGATCCAACCTTGTTGGTAAAATGCCCATAATACCTTGAAATCAATACCGCCAAAGCGGTCCTTTTGTGAATCTTTAACGATTTTATCCAGGTAGACGGGTGGGAAAAGCTGATAAAAGGCCATTAAGGGTTCTACACCAATGGTCGGATTTACCAGGTAGGAGCTTAACGGGCACGAATGCCAAGTTCCATTTAAGCGTTTAATCTGTGCGATATCCTCAAATTGGCGGGTACAGGCAATAAGTGCAAAATTGAGCGTGGCGTTCACCTTTTTACGGTTCTCATAAAAATCAAGTCGTGCCTGACTATCTGAATTATCGACATTCTTTCCTAAAATATCGGTGTCAATATCCAACGAATGCAAGTATTGTATAGTTGCTGAGCGTTCATCGGGATTTAGCACTTTACAGTAGTTCAGCACTTCGACCCAATTTTTGTCTTTGATATATTGATTGAGTTTATTCATAAGGTTAATTAAACATTCAAAAATATCATAAATCCGATAAGGTCCTATAAAAAATGTTTTTTCTTTCGGCGGTATTAATCTACGCCTTTGGTACGCATGGGAATCCTATAGATGGCTGTTGAGGCGGTTATAAATAAGTCGCTGCGATCTTTGCCTCCAAAACAGACATTGGACGTCCATGGTTCATTTACTTCAATATGTCCGATCAGCAGGCCTGTAGGACTATAGATAAAAACGCCTTTGCCTGTGAGGTAAATATTTCCTTGCTGATCCAAAGTCATCCCGTCAGATCCCTGATCAATAAGTGCCGTCTGTCTGCTGAGTTTGCCGTTAGATTCAATGCTGTACCGGTATGTTTTATTCCGTTCGATATCGGCGACATACAGGTATCTTCCATCGGCCGATCCTACAATGCCGTTCGGTTTGCTTACATCTTCAGCTACTACGATCGGTTTTTTTCCTTTTCCGGGCGGGAGGTAGTATACTTTCTGCCCAGCGATCTCTGGCTTTGTCCTTGTCCAATAATCGCGCAGATAAAAGGGGTCTGTAAAGTAGATGCCGCCTTTCTTGTCTGCCCAAAGGTCATTTGGACCATTCAGTTTTTTCCCATCAACAGCTGAGAGCAGGACGGTAACCTCACCATCTTTGCTGATTGACCAGATTTCGTTCTTTTCGTCGGCACAGGCGAGGAGCCGACCCTGATGGTTAAAGTACAAGCCATTGGCGCGGCCTGCAGCATCTTTAAAAAGCGTAAGTTGCCCTTTGGTGCTATATTTCCAGATTTTGTTATTGGGCTGGTCGGTGAAATAGATGTCCCCGGACTTATCCACTGCCGGTCCCTCGGTAAAGGCAAACTGCCGGGCTATTAATTTCAGGCTGTCCTGATGAAACAATTGCGCGCTGAGGTCTAAACCCTTTAAGGAGAAGAGCACGGACAGTAGGAGTGTCGGCCAATGCCGGCGAGAATGAGCTGAATGGAACATATCACCTAATTTATCAATTTTCGGACAAAAAATAATCTTCTCGGACGCATTAAGTTCGGATAAGTCTTTGGAGGCAAGGGGCTAAAACAAGAAAAGCCCATCGTTAGATGAGCTTTCTTGTACCTAGGGCGGGAATCGAACCCGCACTCCCTTAACGGGAACAGGATTTTAAGTCCTGCGTGTCTACCAGTTCCACCACCTAGGCAGGTGAGCGAAAAACGAGATTCGAACTCGCGACCCCAACCTTGGCAAGGTTGTGCTCTACCAGCTGAGCTATTTTCGCATTGGAATTATTATTCTTTCAATCTGTCAGAACCTTGCGTTCTTCCTTTTCGGTGGTGCCAGCTGGATTCGAACCAGCGACACAAGGATTTTCAGTCCTTTGCTCTACCAACTGAGCTATGGCACCTTTTCAATTGAGCTGTCTGCCTTATTGATGATGCAAATATAGACGGATTATTTGAATTACGAAAGCTAAAAGCGCTTTTTTTTGCGTTTAAACGCCAACCTGCTGATTTTTAAGGAAAAAAAATAAGGGGCTATTCGTGTAGAATAGCCCCTTTATTGGATGTTGGTCGAGTTGATTACGATAATTTACCAACTTCTAATACCAAGTCAACGATTTTGTTTGAATATCCCCATTCGTTGTCATACCAAGATACAACTTTAACGAAGTTATCATTCAATGAAATTCCTGCTTTTGCATCGAAGATTGATGTACGTGCATCACCTAAGAAATCTGAAGAAACAACTTCATCTTCTGTATAACCTAAGATACCTTTCAATTCGCCTTCAGAAGCTTCTTTCATCGCAGTTTTGATTTCTTCGTATGAAGCACCTTTGTTCAAACGTACTGTTAAATCAACAACTGAAACGTCTGCTGTAGGAACGCGCAATGACATACCGGTCAATTTACCTTTCAATTCAGGAAGAACCAAACCTACTGCTTTAGCAGCACCTGTAGATGAAGGGATGATGTTTTGGTATGCACCACGACCACCTCTCCAGTCTTTTACTGAAGGACCGTCTACCGTTTTTTGTGTTGCTGTAACCGCGTGTACTGTTGTCATCAAACCTTCAACGATACCAAATTTATCGTTTAATACTTTAGCGATAGGCGCTAAACAGTTTGTTGTACATGAAGCGTTTGAAACGATGTGTTGATCAGCTTTCAATTCTTTGTGGTTTACACCCATGACGAAAGTAGGGGTGTCGTCTTTCGCTGGAGCAGACATCACCACTTTTTTAGCACCTGCATCGATGTGTTTTTGAGCTAACTCTTGTGTCAAGAAGAAACCTGTAGATTCGATGATTACTTCAGCACCTACTTCATTCCATTTTAAGTTTGCCGGATCTTTCTCAGCTGTAACACGGATAGTTTTTCCGTTAACAACCAAGTTACCGTCTTTTACTTCTACAGAACCGTCAAATTTGCCATGTGTTGAATCATATTTCAACATATAAGCCATATAATCTGGTTCAACTAAGTCATTGATACCAACAATTTCAATTTCTGGACGATTGATAGCCGCTCTGAATGCTAAACGACCAATACGGCCAAATCCGTTAATTCCAATTTTCATATTCTTAATTTTTATTGATATAATATTTAATTAAATTGTGTATCGGTTCCTTTACAACGGTACCAATACTGATATTAAATTCCTCTGTAGCAACTTCCCGAAGTAAGTGCTCATAATTAAACGCTACTGAACCCGTAAAGTTAACATCACTATCCGGATATTCTTTCATTAAGGGCTTGATGTAGGTTTTGATAAACGTACGGAGCCCATTTTTAACCAATTGACTGATGAATAGATGATCCTTATTTTCGAGGACAAAGTCGGTAAATGAATTCAGAAAATTTGTCGGCTGTGGCGCTATATACACCTTTTCCAAAATGGTTTTCTTGTCGATGTTAAATTCTCTTTCCAGTTTATCCCGCAGATCAATAGGTAAGGTATCTGTCATGTAATGCTTGAGCAGCTGCTGGCTATTCCAGTTTGTTGCCCCCTCATCGGCCAGAATATAACCTAGACCATAATTGTTGTCAATGATTTTTTTCCCTGTATAGTAAGCTGCATTTGATCCACTGCCAATGATGCCAATAATTCCTCTTTCGTCGCCGAAAGTCGAAATAGCCGAAGCAATGACATCATGATCAACCCGTACACGTGCATTGACGAAAAAACGCTCCAGGACATTTTTTATTTTATCCTTACGTTCCTTCGACGACGATCCGGCACCAAAAAAATAGATCCTTCTGATTTTTTCGGCATTGTTGATCAGATTGGTGTTTTTATGCAAATGCTGTAGTATGGAGCGCTCATCCTGAAGATAAGGATTGATCCCGTTCATGCGGAACCCTGTCGTGATCCGACCTTTATCAGCCAACCGCCAGTCTGAAAATCGCGACCCACTATATACTACTGCTATCATGTCTGTTTAAATTATGATTATAAAATCTCAGCCATCTCCAATAAATCAGGGCTAAGTTTAATTTCCTTATTGCTGATTGCTTCTTCAATTGGAGTTGTCTTGATTTCATTACCACGGAGCCCAACAGTAACTCGTGTGTTTCCGGCCAATAATTCATTGACAGCAGCAAAGCCCAATCTACTCGCAAGCACGCGGTCGAAACTCGTCGGAGAACCACCCCGTTGCAAATGCCCTAATATACTAACTTTCGTGTCGTAATGATCAAACTTTTCTTTTACTTTTTTTGCGACATAATAAGCACCACCATTTTGGTCGCCCTCTGCGACAATAACAATGGATGACGATTTCTTCTTAATGGCACCGTCTTCTAAATGACTAATTAAATCATCAATGGCCGTTTCTTTCTCTGGAAGTAAAATGGCTTCGGCTCCGCCAGCAATACCGGCATTTAAGGCGATACAGCCTGAATCACGGCCCATCACTTCAACAAAGAAAAGACGTTCATGTGACGCCGCAGTATCTCTGATTTTATCAATCGCTTCGATGACAGTATTGTTGGCTGTATCGTAGCCAATCGTATAATCAGAACCGTAAAGGTCGTTGTCTATCGTACCCGGAATACCTATAATAGGTATTTCAAATTCTTTGGAGAAGAAGTTAGCACCTGTAAAGGTACCGTCACCACCAATGACCACCAAGGCATCTACACCGGCAGCGATCAGATTGTCATAGCCTTTTCGACGGCCTTCGGGCGTCTTAAACTCCATGCAACGTGCCGTTTTTAATATTGTGCCACCACGTTGTATAATATTGCTGACCGAACGCGTATCCATTTCGATGAAATTTGCGTCGATCAAACCTTGGTATCCTTGATAAATACCCGTTACTTGCAATCCTTTATGTAATGCTGTTCGAACGACAGCACGAATACAGGCATTCATGCCAGGAGCATCACCTCCCGACGTCAATACACCTATTTTTTTAATTTCTTTTATCACACGCTATATTTTAGGTTTTACGAATATAAGATTTTTATAGTGTATATTCTACACTTTGAATAAATTTTTCAATATTTTTTTGCGCATCACGTTTAGGAAGCGTATAATTGTTACAGATAACCCGATGATTAGTAACCGCTAAATTTAGCTCAGTATATTGCACATAAATAAATTTAGAAGTTTTGTATAGTAATTTTACCGTTGACTGTGTCATATTAGGCTTTCACGAAGGAGAGTTAAAAGTTCTTTTGGCCGAAAGAAATGAATATCCTTTTAAGGATTGGTGGGCATTGCCAGGTTTTTTCGTGGATAATGACGAAGAGATGGAAGATGCCGTAAAACGAATTTTGTATGAGAATACAGGTTTGAAAGATGTATTTATGGATCAGCTGCATTCCTTTGCCGGATTAAAACGGCATCCAAAGGGACGTATTCTGACGGTGGCGTATTACGCCCTCGTGCAGCTGGATAATACCAAATTGAAAACCAAACCTGTTACAAACTATATGAAGCAGGCAAAATGGTTCCCCGTTCGGAATGTACCTGAACTGGCCTTTGACCATAAGCAGATTTTGGACCTCTGTCTGGAGCGGTTGCAGCGCCGCCTCGCCTATAAACCGATTGCTTTTGAGCTGCTGCCTGAAAAATTTACACTCACCCAGCTACAGCTGGTGTATGAGGGAATCTTGAATAAACCACTCGATAAACGCAATTTTAGAAAGAAAATGCAAAATTATGGCTTTCTAAAAGAGCTCGACGAAGTGCAGACTGGAGTAGCCTATCGTGCAGCAAGGCTCTATAAATTGGATAAACGAAAGTTTTTAAAACATTTTCAGAACACGGTCGCATTCTAATAGATCTGTTCGTATAATAAAAGGCAAACTTTCGAGTTTGCCTTTTTTTTTCTGAAAGTGTCTGATCTTATTGGCCAGAAAGAACCTTCAGTTTGCTTTCATTGCTGTTGGTGTCTGCGAAGTCATGAAGGTTTTGTTGTCAGGTTAATATCAAAATTATTACAATTTCAAAATTTATTTTGTCCAACATGTTACTTTTTATATTTTTGAACAATTTTTGATAAAAGTCAGAAAGTAGAAAGGAGTTTTTTGAAGAATGGAAGATAGAAAAGATCAAATCATTCATGCGGCGATAAGACGCTTTATGCATTACGGTTTTAGTAAGACTACGATGAATGAAATTGCGGAGGATATAAAAATTACCAAAGCGAATTTGTATTACTATTATTCGGAAAAGAATGCACTTATACGGGATGTGATTGTGCGTTTGACGGATGAATATAGGGAAGAGGAGGAGAAGATGGTGGCTGTGCATGTGGGCACCGCCTACGAGCTGATCATTAAAATTTTGGAATTGCGCGATGCATTTGTCCGGAAATACTATATGTTGCACATGAATGAAAATCTGGAATGGATCAAGGGACTTTCCATGCAGGATTTTTTCCAGTGCCTACACGACCGTGATGTGAAAGCCTTGTTTGAGATCCTTGAGATCGGTGCCGAAAAAGGTGAAATCGATGGGGAGCATCTCTATGAAACGGCCGAAATCTATGTGGAATTGATGAAAAGTTTATCCCTGATGTGCAATATCTCCGATATCATTTCGGGAATTCCAAATCAGGATCGTTTTGATGAAGTGCTGCAAAAGCAAAAGCTGGCTACCAAGCTCTTTTTTAATGGTATAAATAAAAAGTAGATATAAAATTAGGATAAATAAATTAGGAATGAAAACAATCAGAATACTAGCCAGCCTTTTATTAGGTACGATGGTTTTCCAGAGTCATGCACAGCAACAATTGAGCTTAAGTGATGCGATTAAATTTGCTTTGCAGAACAAAAAGGAAGCTAAAAAGGCAAAGTTAGATCTCGAAAACTCGCAATACCAGATTGATGAGGTTAGGGGGAGCGCGTTGCCACAAATTACAGCAAATGGTTCCTTAAAATACAATGTGTTAATTCCAGAAATGGTATTGGAAGCCGGTGGTCAGACTCAGAAAATTAAAATGGGACAACCCTGGAATTCTACAGCGGCCATTTCCTTAAATCAACAGCTTTTTAATCAATCGATCTTTACAGGCTTGAAAGCTGCTAAGACAACAAAAGAGTTTTACCAAATAAATGCGCAGTTAACAGATGAACAGGTGATCGAAAAAGTAGCAAATGCTTATTATGATATCTACCAAGAACATCTGAAACTTCAAACGATAGAAAATAATTTGCAAAGTACCACAAAAACGAAAGATGTGACGGAAGGACTTGTCAAAGCTGGACTTGCAAAAAAAATAGATTTAGATCGCTTGGTGGTTAATGTGAATAACCTAGAGGCACAAAAACAACAAACAACCAACGCTGTACAGATCAAAGAAAATGCATTGAAATTCGCAATCGGAAAGCCGATCGAGGAAGATATTGAATTATCTGGAGAGACGTTTGATATCAACGCAGCACTGGCGGTAGAATCGGATAATGTAGAAAATAGGACTGAGGTACAGTTGATGAAAAAGCAAATTGAGCTTTACGAACTGAACAAGAAATCGAAAGTTGCTGATCTATATCCTAAATTATCCTTAGGTGGAGATTTTGGTTTTAATGGATTTGGTAAAGGCTTTCCAATTGGTGGCGATTTTAGCTGGCCAAAGACCTCGAGCATAGGTTTAAATCTTTCGGTTCCAATCTTTACCGGAGGAACAACAAAAGCGAGAATCAACCAGGCCGATATTCAGATTAGACAAGCACAGGTTGATCTTGAGGATACCAAATTGGGCCTTAATCTGGCGAAAGAAAATGCCAAATCACAGATTAAGATCAGCTTGTTGACGATCGACAATAATCGCCGGAATGTTAAATTGGCCAAAGGTGTGCTAGATGATACCAAAAACAATTTTAACAATGGTTTAGCAACTTTAACAGAATTACTTGATGCTGAAAAAGCATTAGCTGATGCAGAAAATAATCTAAATACGAGTCTGTTGAACTATAAAGTAGCCGAAGTACAGATTATTAAGGCAAATGGCGAATTAAAATCACTAATTAAAGAATAATTGACTAATACAATATGAAACGCGGAATTATTACCTTACTTATTATTGCTGCTGGTCTAGCAGGAATATTTTTTGTGTTAAATAAAAATAAAAAGAAAAATGAGGCCGAAACTGCAGAGGTAGCAAAGAAAAATGTGGCTATTGCAGTGCGTATCGATACGGCAAAAGTATCTTCCATGGACTTACGTTATACGGCTAACGGAACATTTTCTCCGAAACAAGAAGTAACTGTTTCAGCTGAAACTGCAGGTAGAGTGGTGAAAGTATTGGTTGATGAAGGTTCTCATGTGAGCGCCGGGCAGACTTTGGCGATCATCGAGGGCGATAAACTGAATGTGAACGTAGCGAATGCGCAGGCTGCATTTACCAATGCGCAGGCCGATCTGCATCGCTTTGAAAGTGCCTTCTCTACAGGTGGTGTAACCAAACAACAGTTAGACCAGGTGAAATTGCAATTTGAAAACGCGAAAAATAACTTAAAAGCGTCTAAATTGAATGCTGGCGATGTAACCATTAAAACGTCGGTATCGGGTATCGTCAATGCACGTAAAATCGAACCGGGCACTTACTTAAATGTGGGCGCTGCAGCCTTCGATATTGTCAATGTCGCCACCTTGAAATTGCGTGTCAATGTGGACGAAAAGAATGTGGCTACCTTAAGGATCGGTCAATCTGTTGATGTGACAGCGAGTGTATATGCAGACCAACGCTTTACAGGTAAAGTAACTTTTATTGCGCCTAAATCGGATGGTAGCTTAAACTTCCCGGTGGAAATCGAGGTAAATAATGCATCGAACCAATTGCGTGCTGGTATGTACGGTACAGCCATCTTCGGTGAAGGTGTTGCTAGCAATACGTTGATCGTACCTCGTAATGCCTTTGTGGGTAGTGTGAGCGACAACAAGATCTTTGTGCTGAAAAACGGTAAAGCCATCGAAACAAACGTCAAATCAGGTAGAAACTTTGGTGATTACATCGAGATCTTAGGTGGTTTGCAAAATGGGGACCAAGTGATTGTTTCGGGTCAGATCAATCTATTTGACCAAAGCCCTGTAGAGATTATTAAATAGAGCATACTGTAATCGGTAGCAGATGGAACCTCGGTTGCATAGCTATTAAAAATAAATTATTCGAATGAAAATTACCGAAATATCGATAAAACGCCCCAGTATAATTATCGTATTATTTATAATACTGACATTAGGCGGGTTGTTTTCTTATACGCGATTGGGCTATGAATTGGTCCCTAAATTTGAAATTAACGTCATTACGGTACAGACGGTCTATCCGGGAGCTTCACCTGCAGAGGTGGAGAGTTCGGTGACCAAAAAAATAGAGGATGCCATTTCATCCTTGGAAAGTATTAAAAAGGTGGAGTCGACTTCCCTTGAAGGGGTATCGATTGTCATGATTACCCTCAACAACGGTGCGGATGTCAACTTCCTGCTTACGGATGCTCAACGGAAAATCAATGCCGTGATCAACGATCTGCCGGATGATGTAAAGACACCTTCACTCTCCAAATTCTCCCTGGATGATGTGGCCATCATGAGTTTGGCCGTCACGTCCAACTTATCGGAAAAAGAACTCTACGATCTTTTGGACAATAAAATCCAGCCGGTCTTTGCGCGGATCAATGGTGTTGCCAAAGTGGACCTGATCGGTGGTGAGGAACGTGAAATCCAGATCTCTGTAGACCCGAAGAAAATTGAAGGTTATGGACTGACAATTTCGCAGGTACAACAAATTGTAGCATCATCCAATCTCGATTTCCCGACAGGTAACGTCAGTACTCGTGATAACCGGACAACCATCCGTCTTTCGGGTAAAGTAACTTCGATCGAGGAGCTGCGTAACCTCCCGATCACAACACCGGCAGGGGTGCAGATTTATCTGCGCGATATCGCCGATGTGCGGGATGGTATCAAAGAGATTGAAAAAGTAGCCCGCCTGGACCGTCAGAATACAATCTTATTGCAGGTCTTTAAACAGTCTGATGCAAATGCGGTAGCGGTGTCCGAAGCGGTCAAGAAAACCATTGCGGTACACGATAAAGACGGAAAAGTAATTTCTGGTGTAGAGAAGGATTATGCGGCACAGAATATTAAAATTCTGGTGGCCAATGACTCTTCAGAATTTACCTTGAATGCAGCCGATAACGTGATCCATGACTTAATGATTGCCATCGCATTGGTGGGCTTTATCATGTTGTTCTTCTTACAAAGTTTACGTAATGCGGCGATTACCATGGTGGCGATTCCTTTATCTTTGATTGCTACCTTTATTGGCTTGCTTTTGATGGGCTATACCTTAAACTTGATGTCTTTACTCGGTTTATCCCTGGTAGTAGGTATTCTTGTGGATGACGCGATCGTTGTTATCGAGAATATTCACCGCCACATGGAGATGGGTAAAAACAAGGTGCGTGCGGCCTATGATGGTGCTTCGGAAATCGGATTTACTGTAACGGCGATCACCTTGGTTATCGTGGTAGTGTTCCTGCCGATCGCGATGTCTACGGGTTTGGTGGCCAATATCCTGGCACAATTCTGTGTGACGGTAATCATCTCGACTTTATTATCCTTATTGGTGTCATTTACGGTAGTGCCTTGGTTATACTCGCGTTTCGGTAAATTGGAGCACTTGAGCAAAACTTCTTTCTTTGGTCGTATTATTCATGGTTTTGAAAGCGGTTTGAACAGCTTTACACATTGGGTTGCTGGATTGTTGACCTGGGCTTTAAAGAACGTCGGTACGAAATTGGCTACGTTGTTTTTGGCAATCGGTTTACTTGTTGCATCGTTTTTTTTGGTCGGTATGGGGTATATTGGTTCGGACTTCTTCCCGAGTATCGACCGTAAGGAGTTTTTCATCCAGTTGGAACTCGATAAAGATGCTTCCCTGGAGAAGACCAACTTGTTGACGCAAAAAGCGGAGGCTTATATTAAATCGAAACCTGATGTCAAAGAAATTATTACGACAGTGGGGCAGTCTTCGGACGGTATGGCTTCAACAACGGGTTCGCGTTATAAATCGGAGATCCACGTGATCCTCGACAAGGAAAATTTTGAGGGTAACTCACAGGTGTATTCAGCGACGCTGAAGCGTGAACTGGAAAATAAACTGATCGGTGCAAAAATCAAAACCGTCAACGTGGGTATCATGGGAGCGGAGCAGGCACCATTGAAGCTGACCATTATCGGTGCTTCTGTCGAAGATGCACAGGAATTTGCTGAGAAGGCGGCAGATCAATTACGTAAGATTCCTGGGGCAGCGGGTGTCAAATTGACTTCTGAAGCGGGTAACCCTGAGATCAATGTGAAGATCGACCGTGATAAAATGACCTCTTTGGGACTGAATGTCTCTACTGTGGGGATGACAATGCAGACGGCATTTTCAGGAAATACGGATAACAAATACAGAGCGGGTGATAACGAGTACGATATCAATATCCGCTATGCGGAAAATGGTCGTGCCAATATCGACAACGTACGTGATCTGAAATTTATCAATAATCAGGGTGCCTCTATTTCTTTGGATCAATTTGCCAATGTAACTTTTGGTTCGGGACCTACGTTGTTGGAACGTCGCGACAAGTCGCCGGCAGTATCCATTCAGGGACAGGCAATCGGTAGACCAATGGGTACCGTAGCGCAAGAGTGGCAGGCACAGTTTGAAAAACTGCCGCGTAAACCGGGTATCGTCTTTATCTGGGGTGGTAATATGGAAAACCAAACCGAAGGTTTTGGTACTTTGGGTATTGCCTTATTGGCATCTATTATCCTAGTATACTTGGTAATGGTTGCTTTATACGATAGTTTTATCACACCATTTGTGGTCTTGTTCTCGATTCCATTGTCGTTTATCGGAGCCCTATTGTTCTTGGCGCTGGGAAATCAGACCTTGAATATCTTTACGATTTTGGGTATCATCATGTTGATTGGTCTGGTGGCCAAAAATGCGATCATGCTGGTTGACTTTGCCAACCATCGTAAGGAAGCTGGCGATAATACACACGATGCGTTGGTGGCAGCCAATCACGCGCGTCTTCGTCCGATTTTGATGACGACAATTGCCATGGTATTTGGTATGATTCCTATCGCAATCGCTACTGGAGACGGTGCCGATATGAATAGAGGTCTGGCGATCGTTATCATTGGTGGTTTGTTATCTTCTTTATTTTTAACCTTGGTTGTTGTACCGGTGGTGTACTCCATATTTGACAGTCTTCAACGTCGTTTTGGAAAGAAAGAAAAGACAAATTATGAAGCCTTGATGAAGGAAGATTATGACCATGTCGACGTGGCAGAACATTAAAAAATAATACATTTTACAATAGAAAAAGGGGCTGTCTCAAAAA